>NZ_JAUBUB010000026.1:0-59651 GCF_036705265.1 Microcoleus sp. B4-C2 | reverse complement strand
CCCGCCCGTCCTTTTTGGACGGGCGGGACGCCCATCCCACAAACTTGTGGAAGTTATTTAATTCTCATTCCTAAGCTAGAAATTGGAGTTAGGAGTCAAGAGCCAGTAGGAAACAAGTCAGAAGCAAGAAGGAAGAAGCCAGAATAAGTGTTTTTACAAATATGAGATGCTTCCATTATAAGAGTCGAAACCTACCTTGTAAAGCAATAATTTAATCCTCTAAAATCACTTCTGCATCTTGTGTTGCTTGAGAACTTTAGCGGGACTGATAAATGAAATGCCCTGAGAAGATGAGGTACTAATCATGACAGCTTCAATGACAGGATCATAAACCGTTTTTTCTGCAACCCACTCCACAATAAAGTTTGCACCTGAGCCTCCACTTGTATCATCTGCTGCAATAAAAAAGTCTGTGGAAGCAAGCGGATTGAGTTCTACAGGACTCTTAATGTCCTGCCTAATCAATTTCCCATCGCTATCGTAGTAACGCACAGAAGTAATAATAATCGAATTCGTCAGATCCGTATTGCGGATACTGAGCGTGGCTGACAAATTCATGACTTGATCCTTGCTATTGTAGTGATAAATATGTGAGTAAATAGGGACATATACGGTTTGTCCCATCACAACTTTTGTTTTATCTAACGGGACTGCTTTCAGTGAAATTTCACGTTTTATATCGGGTTGTTGTCTTGGTGAGGTAGTTTGGTTCCAACAAGAACTCAGGACGATCGCCCCTAGCGCCCAACCAACCCAGAAATCATGTTTAAACTTCATCGGCATTCATCCAAATACACCACATACATTGCAGTTACGTCTAAAGCAGAGTGCACCTTCTCTCTCGTTTGAGGTGGCTTAGTGATAAGGTTTGAGCGGCAGTTCAACCTGGAAAGTTGAGCCTTTGCCCACTTCACTCGTCACCTGTATTTGTCCGCTGTGTGCCTTGACAATTTGTTCGACGATCGCCAACCCCAGCCCAAAGCCTCCACTCTCCTGCGAGCGATCGGTGTCTACTCGATAGAAGCGATCGAAAATATAGGGTAAGTCCACTTCTGGAATACCAATTCCCGTATCGATTATCTGAATGACTGCCAAATGGGAATGAAGAACTAGGCGTATCTGTATAGTTCCGCCAACAGGAGTATATTTACAGGCATTGTAAAGCAAGTTTTCGACTACTTGCCGTAGCAAATCAGGATCGGCCAATAATTCAATCCGTTGTTCCGGTGATTGGCAGGTTAGTTTGATATTTTGGGCTTCTGCAAGTGCGAGAAACTGGGTTGCTAAATTGCTGAGGAGCTCGTTGAGATTGATTAACCTGAGCGATTCCGGCGCAAGTCGCCCCTGATGACGAGCCAACAGCAGTAAATTATTCACCAGCGCTCCCATTGATTTTGCGCTATCTACAATGTTTTCTAAGGGAGGATGGTAACGTGAATCATCAGCCGCGATGAGCAACCCAAGCTGGGCATTAGTGAGAATTGCAGACAGGGGCGATCGCAACTCGTGAGAGGCATCGGCTGTAAAGCGCTGAAGCTGCTGATAGGCTTGCCGAATCGGTTGCATGGCCAGCCCACTGAGAAACCAACCTGTGAGGGCAATTAAGCCCAGTGTCAGCGGGACAGCGAGAGTTAGCACAATCTGAAGCTCAGTGAGCCTGTTTTGAGTTTCTGTCAGGGGAGTTGCAACCTGAAGATAACCGAGTACCCCTGTTCTACCTTCAACGGGTAATGTCACCTGACGCAGCCAGATTCCTTTTCCCAAAAGTGGATCGGTTGATCGAACTGTGAGATAACCAAAAGGCGTATTTAACTGCTGGGGAGGAGAATTCCCAAAAAAACGAACTAACCGCCCTTGTGCGTTATACCAGCGCACGTAAATCAGATCTTCAGCAAGGGGATGGGAACCACTGCCTAACAAGGAAACATGACTCAGATCGACCTGGTTCTGGTTTTGGCGAACTTCATAATGTACGCTGGCAGCCATGACTCTAGTTTTGTCATACAGCAGTCGATCGAGCGCCTCTAGTTTATCTTTTACCTCAATCTGATAAATCGCCCCAGCAAACAGCACGAGAATGCTTCCCATTGAGAGGGTGAACCAACGAGCCAGATTGCGACGACTTTGATTAAACACGACTTGCCTTTACGATCTTTACTTGAGAGGGGAAGTGAGGCGATAACCCATACCGTAAATGCTCTCAATCCAGTCTGCCGATCCTACAGCCTGCAAGCGTTGGCGGAGTTTGCGAATTAGAACAGTGATCGCATTGCTCTCTGGTTCAGTCCCCCATTCCCACACGCCTTGTTCAATCTGATTCCGAGTCAAAACCTGTCGGGGATGGCGCATAAAATACTCCAACAACTGAAACTCGCGACTGGAGAGGGAAACGGTTGCACCTTGTCGCTCAACAGTAAGAGTATCGAGGTGGAGGTGCAGATCCTCAAGGCTGAGCGTATCTCCTTGCCAAAGGGGCGATCGCCGTCTTAAGGCCCGCACTCGTGCCATGAATTCAACCAAGTCGATCGGTTTCACCAGGTAATCATCTGCACCTGCGTCTAACCCGGTCACTTTTTCCGGCGTGGTATCTCTTGCCGTAATCATCAAAATCGGCGCTGTTTTCCCTGCCGATCGATATTGACGACAGAGATTTACCCCACTGATATGTGGCAACATCCAGTCCAAAATCAACAAATCATATTCTTTTTCTGACAACAGCCACTGTGCCGTCTTTCCATCTTTTACCCCATCCACGCTATGTCCTGCTTGAGACAGCACTGTTTGAAGCGGCATCAGTTGCTTTGGGTCGTCCTCCACCAGCAAAACTCTCATATCTCGGCTCGCCTCCTTCGCAGCTTGCAGTTTTCAGAATTATTAGAGTTTGAGGTGATTCGCGCATCTTCTTTAAGCTAGATTTTAGGAGAGATTAAGTTGTATTAAAGTGCCAATAGATAGTATTAGGCTCAGAATGGATGGGAAAGAATAGCGGATGATTAGACGTTGGCTAAAAGCATCAGGCGCAGAGTTTTGGTTGCCATTGCCGTTTGTGGCGATCGCGTTTTGGGTTTGCTCTAGTTTCCTAATGGCTCAAGAATTACAACAACCCCAGATAGTAAAGAATAAACTTCAGGCAGATACCCAGCTTAAAGCAACGGTGTCTGTCAATATATTGCTGATCAACGCGGTGATTAACCGAAAACAAGGAACCACCCAGGTTGCGGTAGAAACAGCAGAACCCATTTTGAAGCGATTGGAATTAGAATTGCCAATGACTGACGCAACCCAGATAGAGGCAGCGATCGCGCAAGAACTCCAGTTATCACGTCAAAATGTTCGCCAGTTAGTCCGTTACGAAATTGTTGAATAAGTTTAGTGTTTCAATATTGCGATCGTATCCAGTAGACCTCTTGCAAAAATCCTTTTCATCAATTGATGGGACGGGCTATCCGGCCCATCCCACAAGAGTTATTTTTTTTTTGTGGGACGGGCCGGATAGCCCGTCCTATTTATTTTTGCGATCGCATCCAGTCAAATAAGGTTGCCAAATCCATAGGTTTCCTGGCTGGGATCGAGCAATTCCTCAAGCACCAAGAAGCGTCCCATACTCTTGCCGCTTGAGGATTAATAACTACTGAGTAACGATTTCGTTAGTGATGGAAACATTCGCTGCAGTTTGCCGAGCAATTTGTTCTGCCAATGCTTTTTGTTCTGCAGTTTGAACGCGCCCTGTTAACACAATCGAATTATCCCGATCGTCTGCGTCCAAATCGAACGGCTTGAGAGTGGCATCGGAGTCTAAGGCATCTTCTACGCGATCGGCAATATCGTCAATGTCTTGATTCTGAGGCGTCTGTGCGGTCGTGGTTGCAGGCGCTGGAGTGGTTGGAACAGTCGTATTTCCAGTGGCAGTTGTGGGAGCAGAAGTAGATGGAACAGTTGTCTGTGGAGTATTGGGGGAGGTGCAAGCACCTAAACCCAAAATAGCAACAGTGCTGACGCTGATTCCTTGCACCAATAGCTTTAATAATTGCATATTCTTTGTTTGTTTTGTTTGTTGTGAAACGCAATTTTGCCGATAAACCTCAGCATGAAGTCTTTGAGGATTTGAACTCAATATAGCCTTTCGAGCTCTCCTATGAGGTACTCATGGGCATAGGCCTCCGTGGGCATAGGGCATACCTCACTTTTTTGAGAACTTGTATAAGTAAATGTACCATAGTTCATCCATCAAAAGTAATGCTTTTTACAACCCTTTTAATAAAAGGTAACAATAAATCAAATCGAGTGAACTAAGGTTGGCAAGTTTATAAGTTATCTTAATCGGTTCTCTGCCTAAGTATAGGGAGCAAATGTGATCCAAATGTGAGTAACAGAAATCAGTCGCTCACTTTTCCCTCACTTTCATCAATGACGCTAGAAACAAGACGAAATAACAAAGAAGCAGTTGGCTTGACAAGAAACGTTATGACTGCAACCAATGTAGAAAAATTAGTAGAACACTCTTGGCATCACATTTCTGTCGAGAAAGTAGCTCGGATTTTAGAGACTGACCTGGAAATAGGTCTATCTTCCGACGTGTCAGCCGAACGGCGCAAGATCCTCGGCCCCAATCAACTAACGGCTCAGAAGCAGCAAAGTGCCTGGTTGCGATTTTTTCAGCAACTGAATCAGCCGCTAATCTACATTTTGTTAGCTGCTGGGATAGTAACAGCATTTCTGAAAGAGTGGATTGATTCAGGTGTAATTTTGGGGGTTGCTCTGACGAACGCCACCATTGGTTTCGTTCAAGAGTCAAAGGCAGAGAATGCGATCGCCGCTTTAGCAAAATCTGTTGCAACTGAAGCAACCATTCTCCGCAATGGTCAAAAGCAAGTGGTTTCATCCAGTGAACTGGTTCCTGGCGATCTCGTCTTGCTGTCTTCTGGGGATAAAGTGTCTGCGGATCTGCGGCTGATCGAAGTCCGTGACTTACAAGTCGATGAGTCAGCGTTAACGGGAGAATCTGTCCCGGTTCAGAAGCAATCCCAGGCGCTAGAGGCAGACGCTGCACTGGCCGATCGCACGAACATGGCGTATACAGGAAGCCTGGTAACGTTTGGACAAGGACGCGGACTCGTCGTCAGCATTGGTGACATGACCGAGACGGGACACATTTCCCAACTCATGCAGCAAAGTACCACACTGGAAACCCCACTGAGTCGCAAAATTGACAAATTTAGCAAAACCTTGCTCTATGTCATTTTAGCTTTGGCTGCCTTCACCTTTGCTGCAGGCATTGCCCAGAGATTTTCTTGGGTTGAGGTGTTCAAGGCATCTGTGGCGCTTGCAGTCAGCGCAATTCCTGAAGGCTTACCCGCGATTTTAACGGTGACACTGGCGATCGGGGTTTCCCGGATGGCAAAGCAGCACGCCATTATTCGCAAACTTCCGGCAATTGAGACGCTGGGGAGCACCACCGTGATTTGTTCTGACAAAACCGGAACCTTGACTGAGAATCAAATGACAGTTCAAGAGATTGATGCCGGTGGAAAGCGATATCGGGTTAGCGGTGGAGGATATGCACCAGACGGGGAAATTTCTGTAAATGGACATTCCGTTGACTTGAGGAACGCACCTGCCTTATATGAATGCCTGCAAGCAGGACTTTTGTGCAACGATTCGCATCTAGAAGTGCAAGATGGAAACTGGACTGTAGTTGGTAGTCCAACGGAAGGGGCGCTGGTTGCGGTAGCCCAAAAAGCGGGGTTAATTACTGAGAAACTGGAGGAATCGCTATCCCGGCTCGATACACTGCCGTTTGAATCTCAGTTTCAATACATGGCAACCTTACATGACGATCGCCCACAACGGTTGATTTATGTCAAGGGTTCGATCGAGGCAATTCTCAAGCGGTGTCACCAGATGCTCGATGAAGAGGGAAAGCCGAGATCCCTCAACGCCGCGCCGATCGAGGAAACTGTGGACAGAATGGCGAAAAAAGGGTTACGAGTTCTGGCACTTGCCAAGAAAGTTGTACCCGCTTCTCAATCTTCAATTGACCATTCTGATATTGAACAAGGGTTAACTTTTCTGGGGCTGCAAGGCATGATCGACCCGCCTCGCCCCGAAGCGATTCAAGCGATTCAAGCCTGTCGATCTGCGGGAATTCAGGTCAAGATGATTACGGGCGATCATGCCAAAACAGCAGCAGCGATCGCGCACCAAATGGGACTAAATCAAACCCAAGAGGCTCCCGTTTTTACGGGTCAAGAACTCGCTCAAATGAATCAGCAGCAATTCGCCAATGCTGTTGAACAAAGCTGCGTGTTTGCTCGTGTCGCACCAGAGCAAAAGCTCCGCATTGTCGAAGCACTTCAGTCTAAGGGTGAGATTGTGGCGATGACTGGAGATGGAGTTAACGATGCTCCCGCCCTGAAGCAAGCTGACATTGGGATAGCGATGGGTATTACAGGCACCGCAGTTACAAAAGAAGCAGCGGATATGCTGTTGACAAACGACAACTTTGCTTCGATCGAGAAAGCAGTTGAGGAAGGGCGCACGGTTTATAAGAATCTGCTGCGGGCGATCGCCTTCATCCTGCCCGTGAATGGTGGAGAGTCCATGACCATCTTGATTGCCGTACTTTTGGCAACTCCACTACCCATTTTGCCAGTACAAATTCTCTGGCTGAATATGGTCAGTTCAGTTGCGTTGAGCTTACCGTTGGCATTTGAGCCGCCCTCTCCCAATGTCATGCAACATCCACCTAGACGGGCCAATGAACCGCTGCTGTCTCGCAGGCTGACCGCTCGGATTCTGACAGTTTCGGTATTTAACTGGATTGTGATCTTTGGGATGTTTGAATGGATCGTCCAAACCACAGGCAATGAAGCTCTAGCCCGGACAATGGCAATTCAAGCATTGGTAGCGGCCGAAGCTTTTTACCTATTAAGCATCAGTCGCTTCGTTCCGGCGATCGTCGCCAAACTGCGCGGTAAAGATGAATCAGTTGGCTATGCGGTAGCGATCGGCATTGGGGCTATTTTCATTCTCCAATTCCTGTTTAGCCAATGGGGCATTATGAATCAGTTATTCAACACTGAAGCTTTGAGCGCAATCCAAGGCTTAATTTGTATCGGATTCGGACTGCCAATGATTGCTTTGTCAGCTTTGCTAAAGCGTTTTGCACCTCTAAACTAAGTAGTTTTTGTGATGAGGTCATTCGATTTTAGATTTGAGATTTGAGATTTTGGATTGACTTGCGCGAGATAAATTCGGGGGCGTGAGGATTTGAGATTTGAGATTTTGGATTGATTCCACGGATAAATCACGTGGCGGGTACCATCAAGAAATTCTTGGTCATTGCAAGCGAATTTACACACTCTTTACCAATTTTGTAGCGTTGAATATCGAATATTTATCATGACTTCCCAAAATCTCAAACGTGCTAGCGGCCTATTTACTAATCATCGAAACGTAAAACAGGCGCTAGTTGAGCTAAAAAGTAGCGACTTCCCCATGCACAAAATTTCAGTGATTGCTAAACCTTCTGACAATGATGATTTAGACTCTCTGGGTGTGCAGCAAATTTTTATCACAAGAGCAGCAGGCGCACAAGTAGGCGCGATATACGGCAGCATAGGACTAGGTTCACTAGCCTTAATTGTTGGACTCAGCAGCCTGCTAATTCCCGGTATTGGTCAAGCAGTAGCGGTGGAAAGCATTTTAGCAACTTTCTTTGGAAGTGGGATTGCTGCAACTGCTGGGGGTCTATATGGCGCACTTCAAGGATGGTTGGTGCCCGAAGAACAAGCAAGAATTTACAATAACAGATTTAACCAGGGAGATTATTTGATCGTGATGGAGGCAAGAGAAAATGAGATCGTGATTGCTGAACCTGTCCTTAAACGTTGGGAGATTCTGACGTGGCGTGTCTCTGATGCTACATAAATTCAAGGTAATATAAGAAAGACAATTACCTTGCGGTTCCGCCTACAGCATAGTGAACCGTTTCCTGTAGACTAAAACCGTAGTTAATCTGTCAATTTCTGTGAGGAAAACGAATTTATGACAGGAATATCGGCGATCGAGTCGATTGTAGCGCAAGCAACTCCCTTGGGCAGCGATCCTGCTACAAATAGCCAAACTGCAGGAGTTATTTCTGAATTGGTCATCATCTCGATCGTTCTGCTGCTGATTGCAACTGTTGTGGCACTCGTAACCCAACGGTTGCGAATTCCCTATGTGACGGGCTTAGTGTTAGCAGGCTTGCCCATTACCGAGCTCTTGTCGCGTCGAATTGGTTTAGACCCCTCTTTAGTATTAAATCTTTTCCTACCAATTCTGATTTTTGAAGCAGCTATCAATACTGATATCAGCCGTCTCCGCAGCACCTTTAAGCCGATCGCCCTGCTGGCAGGTCCAGGCTCGATCTTTTCCTCAGCAATTATCGCTGTTCTGGTTAAATTTGGGCTAGGACTAGACTGGATTCCGGCGTTACTGATCGGAGTCATTCTGGCAAATACGGATACTGTCTCAATGATCGCGGTTTTTAAAGAGATCCGTGTGCCTTCTCGATTGTCCACCATTGTTGAGGGAGAAACTCTGTTCAATGATGCGGCTGCCCTGGTTTCATTCAATTTGATTCTAGTCGTTTATGCTACAGGTTCTCTTACCGTCGTGGGAGGAGTCAAGGAACTGCTCGTGGTTGCCTTGGGTGGGGGACTCGTGGGTGTCATCTTAGGTTACTTGAGTCTACCAATATTTGTTCGATTAAATGACCCATTGAGTAGTCTCTTGCTGACTGTTGCGCTGGCGTTAGGAACATTCCAAATCGGGCAATTTTTGGGGGTATCCGGTGCGGTGGCTGTGGTGATCGCCGGACTCATTTTTGGCAATCTGGGGCTTTCTCGCAGTACGTCAGCCTCGGATCGAATTACGCTACTCAGCTTCTGGGAGTACGCTGGTTTTGGGGTCAATACATTTATTTTTCTGCTGATCGGCATTGAGATTAACCCGCTGACACTGTGGAGAATTTTGCCATCCATTCTGTTCGTTATTTTGGCGTATCAACTGGGACGGATTCTCTCGGTTTATCTGTTGTTAGCGGCGCTGCGGTGGTTCGATCGTCCGATTCCCCTGCGCTGGCAACACGTTCTGTTTCTGGGAAACATCAAAGGCTCACTCTCGATGGCACTGGCGCTTAGTATTCCTCTGGGATTGACAGGACGAGATAACATCATTGCCCTGGTTTTCGGTGCAGTTTTATTCTCCTTGGTCGGACAAGGATTAAGTTTACCCTGGCTGGTAAAACGGTTACAAATTAGCCGTGTTTCTGATGTAATGCAGGAAGCTGGGCAGTTACAGATTCAGTTGATTGCTTCCAAAGCGGCTCAAGATGAGCTAGATAGTTTGCTGAAATCTGGTGTGTTGCCGAAGGCAGTTTACGAGGAGTTATGGGCATCATATCAAGCACGAGTAGCGCACTCTGAGCGAGTGCTGCGCGATCTCTACAATCAACATCGGGCCGGGCAAGTACAGGGCGATCGCAGCGGGCTAGATACGATTCGACGGCGATTGCTTATAGCAGAAAAAGGAGCAGTTAGCGATGCCCTCCGCAAGCGAATTGTCCCAGAGGATTTGGTTCATCCTTACATCAAAGATTTGGATGAGAAACTTCTAACGTTGGCAGATGACTAGCGCGAATGCCGAGGTAATCAATCATTTGGTGAACTAGCTCTGGACGGGTGACGACCAAGATGGTAGAACCTGCTTCAAGAACAGTATTGCCGTTTGGAATCTCCAGATTGGCGCAGGCATGGCATTGATAACCAATAATCAGCGAACCTGTTGGAAAACGGGGGTCTTGAGCAATTTGAGCAACGGTGCTACCTGCCACCTTGCAATCGCCTGGAACTGGCAGCTTTAGTACCTCGACTTGCCCGTGTTCAAAGTGCATCATCGACTCGATTTGGGGATATTCAATCGCATTCGCCATTGATCCAACTGCCAAATCAATAGTGCTGATGATGTGACTGGCTCCGGCAAGTCGATAGGCTTCCATGAATTCGCGATCGCGCATTCGCACCACAATATGCGAAATGCCATAGCTCCTAGATAGGGTGATCAGCGCTAAATTGAGTGCATCATCTCTGAGTGCTGCAACGACTGCGTTTGCTTGTTTAATTCCCGCTTCCAGAAGAACCGTTGTACTCACCGCACTGCCTTCAAATGCCATTACTCCGATTTTTTCACGAGCAAAGCGACAAGCAAGCGGGTCGGCATCGATGATGGCAACCGTATGACCGACTTTTAATAGCTGCTGGGCTAAACCCAGCCCCATCATTCCTGCTCCACCAATTAATACGTACATGACTATTTGTCACCCCAAGAATGAACGTTACAGATTTATCCCTATGAGTGAGATTGTTTTGGGTTTTTATCAGTTTAATCTGCTTGTGGGGTGGCTTATACCGGGCTTACTTATTACCTGTTCCACACTTAGTTTAATCTGCTTGTGTGGTTGGCATGGGAGCCAGCCCCACAAGTGATTTTCCTCAGTTAGCTACGCAGCGGGAACCCTACATAATCTTAGGCACTTTGAAAAACTCCCCATCGCGATCGGGAGCTCCCTCCAAAATACTTTCTCCCTTAGCAAAAGGTTGCAAATCGTCCGATCGCATTACATTACTAACATCGATCGCCCGCGTTGTCGGCTGCACCTTACTCGTATCGAGTTCACTCAACTGCTCGAAATAATCCAAAATACCGTTAAGTTGACCAGTAAACTGCTCTTCTTCTTCCGGCGTTAATTCCAATCTCGCTAAATTCGCTACTTTCCGAACTTCTTCTCTGTCAATCATAAAAATCTGTAATGGGAAATTGGGAATGGGGAATGGGGAATGGGGAATGAGGAATGGGGAATTGGTTATTAAGAACAATAACAAACAACAAACATATGGCAATCCTCGCATCATTTGTGAATTTCTTACTCCCTCCCCTTGATAAGGGGAGGGTTGGGGTGGGGTAAAAAGTTTACGACTCCTGCATGGATTGCTATAGAACAAATAACGAATGCCCCATGCCCCATGCCCATCCTAGTTAAAAATACACATCAATTTGCGATCGGCCTGTTGTCTTCAGCCAATTTTGCACTTCAATGTAATTGTTTGGGGCCAAGCGAATAGCCTCCTTCCAATAATCCGCAGCTTTATCAAACAGCCCTTCCGCGCCTTCAATATTGCCAGCTTCCTTTTCCTTTTCCCCTTGATAGTGGTAAATTACAGCAATATTATTTAGTGCCTGTGGCATTCTCGGATTGAGATCCAAAGCCTCGCTGTAATATTCCAAAGCTTTATCGTGTTCGCCGTTGCTAGTATGGATCAGCCCCATATTGTACAAGACATAACTGCGATCGTAAGGATCTTCCTCCAGCTTCAGCGCTTCATGATAATTGTCCAGCGCTTCAGCATATTCGCCATCTGCTTGAGCTGACATACCATCCCGGTAATAAGCAAAAGCTTCCTTCGCCTGCTTTTTGGCCGGCATAATCTTGAGGATGATATCAGCCATTACCGTGAAACTTTTGTCAATAAAGTTATCGTTGCGTTGAGTTCTTGGCATATGCGATTCTTTGGTTAGTGGCTAATCAGAAAAATTAGCCTGTAAAGTTTTGCTATTAATAATTGCGCCACTGTTGTAGTGGGCCGTTGTGTTGAGGGCGCTAAAAAGTTTAGTCGATCGCAAGTGCGAACCTTAAAACACGCCCTTGGGTTTAACACCCGCGCAAGCTCTATCTATTTTATATAAGTCTTGCAAGACTGGCAAAAAAACTAGATTTCTTTAACATATCTCTGGCACTCTACACAAAACTTACAAAAACCCGCGCCGAAAGGAAAAGTTCTGCTGGAGGGTGCAGGGGCTATCCTCTTGTGGAAGCAACGCTTACGGGCGATCGCACATCGTACCCAATAAATGTAGCCATAATCCCCCCTCCTTGACCCTCAGAGCAAACAAGCAAATAACCTGCCGAGGAGAAATTCCATCACAAAGTTTTATTAAGCTATCCGAGTTTAGCCCATACTTAAAAGTTATTCGGCAAAACACTAGCAATATTTTGCCCCAAAGTCAATCGATTTTAGATTTTAGATTTTAGATTTTAGATTTTAGCATTGACTTGCGCGAGATAAATTCGGGGGCGCCTTTATCGGATACAGGTTTTTTATTTCTGGACGGATGAATCACGTGGCGGGTATCCTGGATGCTTGATTGTCAAGGGCAGCATCAAAAAAAATCAGAAAGCCGATCGCCAAAACCAGCTCGAATTCCCGCAATATATAATAAAAATAACCGGGTAATTTTCACAGAGAGAAACCTATGGCTCCGAATCCCACCATTATGCAAGCCGTCGAACAACTTGGCTACCGCGTTACGGTTGGAGACGTGGCGGCAAAAGCTGGATTAGATGTCAATTTTGCCCAGCGAGAACTGTTAACCCTCGCCTCCGAAGCAGGCGGCAACCTGCAAGTAGCAGAATCCGGCGACATTGCCTACCTATTTCCCAAGAACTTTCGAGATATTTTGCGAAACAAATTCTTGCGCTTGCAGTTGCAGGAATGGTGGCAAAAAATCTGGCGAGTTTTATTTTACCTGATTCGGATATCTTTTGGCATAGTGCTGGTAGCTTCCATCCTCTTAATTTTTGTTGCTATCACTATTTTAATCTCCAGTTTACTCTCCAGCAGCGACAGCAATAACGGGGGAGGAGGAGACGGTGGTGGCGGGGGCGGCAGAGGCGGCGGCTTTTCCTTTTTTCCCTACTTCTGGAACGACTTAAGCTGGATATTTTACTGGAACCATGACCAACCATACTACCAGCAGCGATCGCGCTTAACTGGCCAAAAACCCCAGATGAGTTTTCTAGAAGCAGTTTTCTCCTTTCTCTTTGGAGACGGCAACCCCAATAACAATCTAGAAGAGCGCAAATGGAGCGATATTGCCGCCGCAATTCGCAACAACCGAGGCGCCGTCGCCGCCGAACAAATTGCTCCATATCTAGACAATCTCGGACAAGGATACGCCCAAGAATACGAAGAATATATGTTACCGGCTCTCGCCCGTTTTGACGGCCGCCCTGAAGTCAGTCCCGAAGGGCAAATAATTTACCATTTTCCGCAATTGCAAACCACAGCCGTCCAGAAAAATCCTGAACCAGTAGCAGCTTATTTGCGAGAAATGCTGTGGCGTTTTAGCAACGCCAGTTCCGGCCAAATCATGCTCGCAGCAGGGTTAGGAGCCGTCAATCTTGTCGGTGCGTTAGTTTTGGGGAATCTATTAACTAATAATTTGCTCGTCGGTGGATTTATCGGTTTCGTCAGCGCTGTTTATCCCATGATCCTGATTTACGGCGTCGGATTTCTCGCAATTCCTTTAATTCGCTACTTCTGGATTCAGTGGAAAAATAGCCGGATAGAATCCCGCAATCAAGAGCGTCAGCAGCGAGCAATGTTATTAAACGAACCCGATGCCAACTTGCTCAAAAAACTAGCCTACGCCCAGGAATTTGCAGCAGAAAACGTTCTGACAGGAGAAGACTTAGCTTATACAACAGAAACAGAATTAACCCAACAAGAACTAGAACAGTCAGCCAAAATAGATGCCGAGTGGCAGCGCCGGATCGATCGATCCGAAAACTTGTAATACTAATGAAAAAAACCGTTGTTTGTTGTTAAGTTAGGTTGCTAAAATTTTGCACCATTTTCAAGAATAGACAGGATGCCTGTTCCACAAGAAAATATCTTTGTTGGGGAACGGGCTTTGATCTCATTGCTAATAATTGTGGCAAATATCAAATTTTATTGATCTCATAATTTTTCCTACTCTAATTTTTATTAAATAAGCTTAGGGCGTTTAAAGATTAAACAATTTTGGTCATACTTCGAGTCATGATCCAGAGCCACAAGTTCCCATCCTTCCTCCCCCAAATGATTGACAAATAGATGCAGCGAGCCTTGTTTCCAATCTCGCTGTTCTTCACCGTTTACATATAAACTAATCAGCTTGTTTCCAAAAGGATACATATTCGCATCCACAAATAAATACTCCCACTTTTGCATAGCAATCCTTAATGTAGTTAGTCATTAGTCATTAGTCATTAGTCATTAGTCATTAAGCTGTTGTGCATTTAAATAGAATGTCAAAAAACAATCTAATTCTTGTGGGGTGGGCGTCTCGCCCGCCCTGAATATGCAATTTAAATGCGTGACAGCTTAGTCATTAGTCATTAGTCATTAGTCATTAGTCATTAGTCATTCCCAATTCCCAATTTCCAATACTTCGGCTACGCGGTTTCTGGCCTGCCACTACGCGGTTCCCGAGCGTAGTCGAAGGGCCGTACAAGTTCCCAATTCCTTGTATTCAGGACACGGAAGTCAGAGATACAGGAATAGTTGTTTTTCCGTTCTTCCTTCTTCCTTCTTCCTTCTTCCTTCTTCCTTCTTCCTTCTTCCTGACATCCGTTACATCCGTTACATAATCCGTTGCCGAACTTCTTTTTTGCCCACTCCCAGCAGTTACTGGACTGCAATTCTAGCCAAAGTAGCACCTCGGTAATAGTGCAACAAAATTTGCTGGTAGCCGTATCCTTGTCTGGCCAAATTGTAGGCACCCCACTGGCTCATTCCTACAGCATGGCCGAAACCTTTGCCAGCAACTTGAAAACCGGTAGGAGCTTGGCCGCTGTTCCTTGAGTTCCCACCGCCCCCATATTGAGGAATCACGGTGAACCGCGTACTCCTCAAATTTAAAACCCGGCGTAAATCTGCGCCAGTCATGACCCTAGAACCGCCATCTCCGACTACTTTCATCCTCAAAACGCTGCCGTGAGCGGTAGTGCGTTCTGGCTTCATCGAGATCACATTGCCCACGCCAGAAATCTTACTGCTGATTTGAGCCCGAGAAAAATTTTCTTTCCATTGGTAAACCGGGGCCCCTTGGTCGAAATCAGGAACAGCACGCAGGTAAGGCAGGGGTTCCGTCCAAACATCCTCGACATTTTCAGTATGGCCCCCAGAGGCAGAGTGGAAAGCTGCTAAAATAATCTGACCGTTGTAGGCGAGAACTTGACCGGCGGTTGCATCGACTGCCGAATAAGTGCCAGAAGATTCTGTTTGCAGTCCTTTGTAAACCTGCGAATACTGAGTGCTGTCAACGTCGTAAAGGTCGGTTTCGCTTTTGAGGCGCTGGTGGATAGCGTAGGAACGGGCGGCGACTGCTTGGGCTTTCAAAGCCTCTTGAGGCCAATTGCCACTCATCTCGGCGCCGAGAACGCTGTAGAGATATTGTTCGATATCGACGTAGTTGATGGCAGTCAAGCCTCCTTTTTGGGGAACTAGAAGGGTGCGTCCCCGATACCAACGATCGCCAATCCAAACATAACCGTTCCCCGTCGGCTCGATCCAAACTTGGTTGGCGGCCCAGCGACCAATTGCCACTGTTCCCGATCGAAATTGAGCCGACTGAGAACTGTTTGCCGGCAGTTCGCCCAAATTGCGCCCGCTACCGTCGCGGATTGCAGCCTTAGTAGAACTGCCGACTTTTACCTGACTGGCCCCGTCTTGTACCGCCACTCGCAAGATCAGTGCGGCCTGTGCTGGGGCTACCATTGCCAGCCAAAACAACAAGGAAATCCAAAAGTAGCGTTTTTTTAATGTCGAAAGAACGGAAACAAAGAATACTCCTGACTGCATTTGAAAATTTTCCTCCTGTGCTGTG
Source organism: Microcoleus sp. B4-C2 (assembly GCF_036705265.1). NCBI lineage: Bacteria > Bacillati > Cyanobacteriota > Cyanophyceae > Oscillatoriales > Microcoleaceae > Microcoleus > Microcoleus sp. B4-C2. The sequence continues at coordinate 43,901 of NZ_JAUBUB010000026.1, read as the reverse complement.
TGAGTTTAAGAATTTTTAAGGGAAGGGAAGGGAAAAAGGAAGGGGAACGGAAGAAAGAAAACGTTAGAATTGGGTTTGGCACTCTGTGCGCTTGTCGAAAATGATTTTAGCAAGTAGATGTTCCCAGGAACAGCGATTTATCCCGGTTCCTGCCTGCGACTATTTCCTGTATGTCGGATCAGCCGCACTCTGGATATATGTAACATATTTTTTAAGACTTAATTGAGGTGATTTGACTCTTGCAGATTACATTTCTCGGAACTAGCTCCGGCGTACCCACGCGATCGCGCAACGTTTCCAGCATCGCCCTCCGCTTGCCCCAGCGAGCGGAACTCTGGCTGTTTGACTGCGGCGAAGGAACTCAGCACCAGTTTCTCCGCAGCGAGCTCAAAGTCAGCCAACTAAGCCGCATTTTCATCACTCACCTGCACGGCGACCACATTTTCGGCTTAATGGGTTTGCTGGCTAGCTGCGGTTTGGCGGGGAATGTCAAGCGCATCGATCTTTACGGGCCTCCGGGACTTGAAGAATATTTGCAAGCTGGCGTTCGTTATTCTCAAACTCATTTTTCTTACCCGGTGAAGGTACACAAAATCCATGAGGGAGTTATCTATGAAGATGACGAATATATTGTTAGTTGTGGCCCTTTGAAGCACCGAGTTACTGCTTTTGGTTATCGAGTAACTGAGAAAGATCGTGCGGGACATTTTGATGTAGAAAAAGCGAAGGCTGCAGGCATTCCTTCCGGGCCAATTTACGGCGAGTTAAAACAAGGAAAGACGGTAAAGTTAGAGGACGGGCGACAGTTTAAAGGTACGGATTTTTGCGGCCCGGATCAAGTCGGGCGGAAGTTTGTTTACTGTACCGACACGGTTTTTTGTGACGGGGCCGTGGAATTAGCAAAGGATGCTGATTTGTTGGTGCATGAAGCGACTTTTGCTCATCAAGATGCTCAAATGGCCTTCGATCGCCTGCATTCAACTTCGACAATGGCGGCTCAAGTGGCTTTGATCGCTGGGGCGAAACAGCTAATTATGACGCATTTTAGCCCGCGTTATGCTCCGGGAAATGCGATCGTCCTGGATGATTTGCTCAAGGAAGCGCAGGCTATTTTTCCGAATACGAAAATGGCCTATGACTTTTTGACTTATGAAGTGCCGCGGCCTGTTGAAGAGTAGGGTTAATCTGAGATGTTGCACTATTCTCAAGAACAGGCAAGATGCCTGTTCCACAAAGAGTCAATTTGATTTTGATTGTGGAACAGGCATCTTGCCTGTTCAGGAATTAAGGATTGACACTGCTGTTATGGAGTGGTTTAAATCTCAAGGTCATGGTAAAATAGAAAAACGAATTCAATGGCGTTTTATGTCAAATCTTGAATTATTAGCCCAACTGCTTCAATTGTCCCGTGCTGAAAAATTTCAAATGATGCTGTTTTTAATAGCCGAATTGGCAAAAGAAGAAGGAATTGTCATGGGTAATGAATCTGCTGAAATTATGTATTCAGTACATACTTCTAATAGTGCAGCAGAGCAATTGACGCAGTTCCTAGAAATTGAGCAGAAACAAACTCAAAATGTTTAATAGTAGGCGATATCCTTTTCAACCTAAACGAGATGGAATGGGTGTTTTAGCTGATGTTCCGTATCTGCCTTTAACACTAACTTATCAAAATCGTTCTGTTGAGGTTATGGGTTTACTGGATACAGGAGCTAGCGTAAATGTTTTGCCCTATAATGTTGGGGTGCAGTTAGGGGCAATTTGGGAAGAGCAAAGATTTTCTGTTACTTTAGCGGGGAATTTAGCGAGTGCTGAAACAAAAGGGTTATTAGTCTTGGCAAAAGTAGGGGACTTTGAGCCAGTTCAGTTAGTTTTTGCCTGGACTAGGGTGAATAATATTCCCATTCTTTTAGGGCGCACTAATTTTTTTACTGAGTTTGATATTTGTTTTTATGGGTCACAATTAGCGTTTGAAGTGTGTCCTAAATTTAAGGATGGTTGAGATTATCAATCTTTTAAAAAGCTGCGTTGCAGCCCGGTATATACACTGGAAAATCCTAATTTTTTTTGATTCGATATTGACAGGACATAAAATATGCAGTAAATTATGAAATATGTAATTATCATAATAGTTATAAAAATGGAAAAAAACGATTTGCTCGCTGGAATCGCTGCACTTGGTGGTTCACTTGGTGGTTCGTCATTGGCGGGTTCAATTACAATTGCCACCGTACCTATAGCCACTACTGCAACAGTGCCTGCTGCTGGTGTCGCAGGTTGGTTGGGCTTGACAACGACAGCCACAACTATTGTTGCTGCTCCAGTGACTCTGCCAGTTGCAGGAATTGTGGCAGTAGGGGCACTTTTAACCTACGGAGGTTATCAAGCTTATAAGTTCGTCAATAAAAATCAGTAACCGTTTTGTTGACTACAGGACTTACGCATCTATATGTCTGCCATTCTGAGCCCGACCCGGAGTTTACCCTTGAACGGAGTGAAGGGTTCTGCAAGTAAACTCCGCGAAGAATCGAGCGAGATTCTTCGGTTCGCTCAGAATGACATAATTACAATGACTTCTCGTTGCTCTAAAATCTCCTCATCCGCCTTCGGGCTATACACCTAATCCACAAACTGCCCGCATAACGCCCCTACTCAATAGTTTGTGGAAATGATTTGCTTAATCAGCAAGGGACAAGAGAAGTCAATCGATTTTAGATTTTAGATTTTAGATTTTAGATTTTAGATTTGAAGCATTGACCCCACGGATAAATTGGGGGGCTCCTTTATCGGATACAGGTTTTTTATTTCTGGACGGATGAATCACGTGGCGGGTATCCTGGATGCTTTCGGTCAATTCTTCAATCCAAAATCCAAAATCTAAAATCCAAAATCGGTCGATCGCCCCCAGCGACGGCCCAGGAGACCCAATGGTTGCTACAATCGGGGAGGGTATATGTTGTGGCTAACACTACAGCCCGTAACCCTGAAAGCTAATAGCTAAATTATTAAAAATCTGCCTCTCCTGCCATGTTTAAAAATCTGCTAGGCGATCCCAACGCGCGCAAACTGAGAAAATTTCAGCCTTGGGTAGCTGATATCAATATTTTGGAAGAAGACTTCCGCGCACTCTCAGACGACGGCCTCAGAGGAAAAACGGCCGAGTTTCAACAACGTCTGGCAAAAGCTAAATCTATCAACGAAGAAAAAGAGATCCTAGACGAAATCTTGCCGGAAGCTTTTGCAGTGGTGCGGGAAGCGGGACAGCGGGTTTTGGGACTGCGCCACTTTGATGTCCAACTCCTCGGCGGCATCATCCTCCACAAAGGCCAAATTGCCGAAATGAAAACCGGTGAGGGCAAAACTTTGGTGGCGACGCTACCGGCTTACCTCAACGCCCTCAACGGTAAAGGCGTACACATCATCACCGTCAACGATTATCTCGCAAGGCGGGATGCGGAATGGATGGGACAGGTGCACCGCTTCCTGGGATTGACTGTGGGACTGATTCAGCAGGGCATGGATCAGGTGGAACGAAAGAAAAATTATAACTGCGATATTACCTACGCGACTAACAGCGAAGTCGGCTTTGACTATTTGCGGGACAACATGGCTACTGTCATGGAAGATGTAGTGCAGCGTCCTTTTAATTTTTGCGTGATTGACGAGGTTGACTCGGTGCTGATTGATGAAGCACGGACGCCTTTAATTATTTCCGGCCAGGTGGAACGCCCCAGTGAGAAGTATATCCGGGCGGCTGAGGTGGCTGCTGCTCTGAGAAAGGAAAATGAAGAACATTACGAGGTTGACGAAAAAGCTCGGAATGTGCTACTGACCGATGAAGGCTTTGGTGAAGCTGAGAATTTGTTGGGTGTTACGGATTTGTACGACCCGGCTGACCCTTGGGCGCATTACATTTTTAATGCGATTAAGGCGAAGGAATTGTTTATTAAGGATATTAACTACATCGTCAATGCCGATCGCGAAGTCGTGATTGTGGATGAGTTTACCGGCCGGGTGATGCCGGGACGGCGCTGGAGTGACGGTTTGCACCAGGCGATCGAAGCTAAGGAACGGGCGGAAATTCAGCCGGAAACTCAGACGCTGGCGACAATTACTTATCAGAATTTCTTTTTGCTTTATCCGAAGCTGTCGGGGATGACAGGGACGGCGAAGACTGAGGAGACGGAGTTTGAGAAGATTTACAATCTGGAAGTAACGCTGATTCCCACTAACCGGATTACCAGCCGTACTGACCTTTCGGATATGGTTTATAAGGGGGAGCCGGGGAAGTGGAATGCGATCGCCCAAGAATGCGCGGAAATGCACGAGATCGGTCGGCCGGTGCTGGTGGGTACTACGAGTGTGGAAAAGTCTGAGTTGCTGTCGCGGCTGCTGCTGGAACGGAAAATTCCTCACAATTTGCTGAATGCTAAACCGGAAAATGTGGAACGGGAATCAGAAATTATTGCTCAAGCCGGACGCAAAGGCGCTGTGACGATCGCGACAAACATGGCGGGACGCGGTACTGATATTATTTTGGGCGGTAATTCTGAGTATATGGCGCGCCTGAAGTTGCGGGAGTATTTTATGCCCCGGATTGTGCAACCCGAAGATGAGGACGGGTTTTCGCTGGTGCAAGTACCCGGTATTGGCGGCCGCCCCGCACCTCAAGGTTTTGGTCAAACTGCGAAAAAGGTAAAGTCTTGGAAAGCTTCGGCGCAGATTTTCCCGACGCAGCTATCGAAAGATGCTGAGCAAATGCTCAAAGCGGCGGTGGAATTGGCGGTGAAGGAGTACGGGGAGCGATCGCTCACGGAATTGCAAGCCGATGATATCGTGGCTATAGCTTCGGAAAAAGCGCCGACAAAAGACCCCGTAATTCAAAAATTGCGGGAAGCTTACAATTTAACTCGCAGGGAGTACGATGCTTTTACCAGCACCGAACACGATGAAGTCGTGCGGTTGGGAGGCTTGCACGTCATCGGTACCGAACGCCACGAATCGCGCCGGATCGACAATCAGTTGCGCGGCCGGGCGGGACGCCAAGGAGACCCGGGTTCTACGCGGTTTTTCTTGAGTTTGGATGACAATTTGCTCAGGATTTTCGGCGGCGAACGGGTGGCCGGTTTGATGAAGGCTTTCGGTGTGGAGGAAGATATGCCGATCGAATCTAAAATGCTGACTGGTTCCCTCGAAGGCGCTCAGAAAAAAGTCGAAACCTACTATTACGATATCCGCAAGCAGGTCTTTGAATACGACGAAGTGATGAACAATCAGCGTCGAGCAATCTATGCGGAACGTCGCCGAGTATTGGAAGGTTTGGACTCCAAAGAACAGGTAATTAGGTATGCCGAACAGACGATGGACGACATCGTGGGAGCATACATCAACCCCGACTTACCTTCGGAAGAATGGGAACTCGACAAACTTGTGAGCAAGGTGAAGGAATTTGTTTATTTGCTGGCTGACATGACACCGGATCAGCTAGAAGATTTGTCCGTTGAGGAAATTAAAACTTTCTTACACGAACAAGTCCGCAACGCTTACGACATGAAAGAAGCGGAAGTTAATGCAATCCGAGCTGAATTGATGCGCGATGCGGAACGGTTCTTTATTTTGCAGCAAATTGATACTTTGTGGCGGGAACATTTGCAACAAATGGATGCTTTGCGCGAGTCGGTAGGGCTGCGCGGTTACGGCCAGAAAGACCCGTTAATCGAGTACAAAACTGAAGGTTACGAGCTGTTCTTGGACATGATGACGGATATCCGCCGCAATGTGGTTTATTCGCTGTTCCAGTTCCAGCCGCAGCCGGCAATGCAAGTTTCACCAGAGATGGTTTGACGCAGTTGAAAATTGAAGGAAAATGAGATCGCGCAGTCTCCACCCATAATCTTTGATTTGGGTGGGGTTAGCGATATGCAACCAATAAAAGCGAACCAACAATCGTCTGAGTCAAAACTCTCATCTGTTTCTGCCAAGAAGTCTGTTAAGAAAAAGGGCGATCGTGCCAGAAAGAAGTTATATCAAATCCGGTTAAATCGGAATCATGCAGTATAGAGTAGTGCGAGCGTCTCGCTCGCACTGACCATCCAAATATATAAATAATTCCGTTCCAACCGGAAACGATATTAGCCATTAAAGAAGCTAGAATACATCAGAAAATAGCTCCGTCTGGCTCATCCCATCACTATATCGGAAGCCCCAAACATAATTTTTATTGGGTGGGGATACATCACAAATAGTGGTGCAAAGTAAGGGTATTACAATTTAGTGAATTCTTGAACTTTGACTGTCGCTCTTTCATTTTAGCCTAATTTTTAACCGCCTTTGCTATCGCAATACTCCGGACAGTTTTTGGAACGAGACTACAAGCTTACGCGGCGCAAGGATCATAAATAAAGTCCAATTAAATGCAACGAGCGGGGTGGAGCTGACATTGATTTAATTATCCACAGTGGCTCAAAGTCCTACAGAATAAGCCATTGGGCCATATAAAAACTGGTGTTGCTGATTCACGGTATGAATCAACTTTTCGCTTGATGTTACAAAACTCACCCTCCCGGGTCTTATAGCAATTGGGAAATGTGAATTCCTACCTAAATTCAGCAACGCCTAAAAACTGTCCGGATTATTGCTATCGGGGAGTGTAAAAAATATCCCCTGACGATTGACCAGAATCATCACAATTGAGAGGTTTAGTTATGAAAAATAATGTGTGGATTGCCAGCGGTTTAGCGCTTTCTCTTATCACTAGCGCTTTGACTGCTAGTGCTGCTTCTTTTCGCAATGACATTACTGGCGTAAAAAATGCTCCTAATGCCACACCTTGGGGAGGATGGTCTACCGCAATTTATTGCCCTGGTGGTAGCTACGTGGGTGGATATTCGATGAGGGTTGAACCGAATCAAGGTGGGGGCGACGATACTGCACTCAATGCTGTTGCCTTATATTGTTACGATCGTGCGGGAAACATGGTCGAGCGGATTGTACCACATCCGGGATTTTGGGGGAATTGGGGTGAAGGAGCTAATTGCCCGAAAGGAAGTTATGCAACAGCATTTAAACTGAAAGTAGAACCACCACAAGGCAATGGTGATGATACAGGAGCAAATTCTGTAACTTTTGGCTGTAGTAATAGTAATAGCACTGTAATTGAAGCATCTGGTGGAGCTCAATGGGGAGCTTGGACACCAAATTGGGTAACAGGTCCGCCGAATTCGGCAATTTGTGGTGTTCGCGCGAAAGTTGAAGGTCAGCAAGGAAGGGGAGATGATACTGCTTTGAATGATTTAGAGTTTAGCTGGTGCAAATTACCACAACCGCCTACCCCAGTTAAACCACAGCCTACACCACCAACTCCAACGCCAAATGGAGGTAACAGTGGCATCCGCCTTTTTGAAAATCCTGTCGGTGAAAATGGTATCCCAATTGATGTAGCGCTAAAAGGTGCTAATGGGCTAGATCCTAACGCACGCCAATTGGGGGCAGATACGTTTTGTCGGTTGAGGGGATATGGAAAGGCTGTGAACTTCCAATTGGCAAGTGGAAGCAACAGGGGTACATTGCAATTCGATCCAAGCACAGGAAGCTGGACACCCTGCCCGAGTTGTGGGATGTATTTTACGAGGGTAGCTTGTCAATAAATAGCAGTACGGGCGATTTAGTGGTTAGAAACTAATGAAGCTGTAAGTTTTAATCTGAATGGAGGAGTTGCTGTCAGTGCTACGGCAATTAACGTCGGCACTAACTATTTGGGTATGGTTGAAGCGGTTGCTCAAAGCGATATTACAACAAATGTTTTTGTTGTAAGGTAGTTTCTGTAGCGCGGGCTTTTCGGGCCTAGTTGAGTGGAATTAAGTGCGATCGCCTTTGAGTTTGACTTGAGGCGATCGCAATGCACTTGAATAGTCGTAGACGCACCGCCCGTCAGAAACCGGGTTTTTTTACGAGAAGACGCATTACAGCCCGCAGAAACTGCCAAAAACCCGGTTTCTCAAGTTAAACCCAATCTTCTTGATCGCTTTTTTGTCGCCTGTAAACTTCACCTTTAGTGTGAATTTTACGGGTTTGTTCATAAAGAGTTTCTTCGGTATGATTCCATTTCAGCAGGACTTTTTTTAAGTCTGCTTGGATATCTCTAGCGCCGGGAAAGCCTCGGTAGCGAATTATTAATCTTGCTAATTCCGATAAATTGTATTCGCTTGCTTCTCCTGCTAATAAACTATTGACACTGGCTCGATCGCGCTTGTATTGCGGATGCTGCTGATCTTGATTTTTTTCTAGTGAATCCATATTAAGTAAGTGGGTAGAAATAAACATTACATGGGAGCGGGCGGGTTTATAAGATTATTAGTCTTAGGCTATTATGGTTGGTAAAACCCGCCCCTACAATTCAGGTTGTTCTAGGATTATTTTTGGTGTTTAACTACATATTTATATTTCCCAATCATCAGAATACCAAAAACTTCGACTTCTTGAAAAAGTCAAGATTCTGATTATTTGCTTGTGTTGTCGCTTCAGTCATCCCCAGAAATTTTTGTGTTTGTTCAGTAATACCAAATAGTCGATCGCCGTGACAAAAGATTTCCCAGGCGCGAATTCCCATAAAGCCAATACCTGCAACCGCCAAGGGCATCGCTGCGGCACCTAAAAGCGCGGCAATGGGGGGAAATATCATGCACAGTGTTAACAGAATGCCAGTAATAACACCGCCAGCAATGCCAGCTTTGGCGGTGGCAGTGGCGACTTGTTCGACTAACTCTGACTGCGTAATTTTGCCTTCCACGCACAATAGCGAATTTTCTAAGATAGAAAATATTAACTCAATTACTGCTGCTGCGATCGCCCCTTTCATTGCAGCCCCAACGATTTCCGCAACTGCTGCTTTAAACGCTGCATCCGCTAAAACTTGCTTAGCGACTGCTAATTCGGCAGCAGTCATGTCTGCACCACCGCGAGCACGATTCACCCAAAAATATTCAAAAATCCCGTTAGCAGCTTCGCTTCCACCTCCATTGACGTGTGCTTGGATGTGACTCCAATCTTTATCTTGACAGAAGTTGCGAATTGCTTCTGGGCCTTGGGCACGAATTTGGGCGGGTATGGATTCAAATACTTTTGCTGCTTCTTGCACATCTCGGATGCCGTCACGCACCCCAGCCCTAGCAAATTTCAATTGCAGATTTCTTGGCAGGTTCTCAAAACGGATGTTATGTGCTATTTTAAAAGCTTCTTGAGTGGCGATCGCCCCGGCACTAACAATGGAACTTGGCGCTGATTGTACCCACCCTGTTAATACAGTTGCACTTTCCTCAACTTTAGCAGCGATTTCGTTGGCTAAGTTTTGGGTGTCGGCAACAGTTTCTTGTACTTTAGCCGTTAGGAATTGGAGCGGATTCTGGCTAATTTCCATGTTGATCCAGCTTGCATCATTAATAATTGAATTATTCCGACTATAACATTCCTCTTCAGTAAGTGTGATTTTTTACTAAATTGCTTCTAGCTTCTAACTCCGGCTGTAAATTTAGAGCTTTTTTTTGATAAAATAAACCTTCATTAATTCGACCTTGCTCTTCCAAACTTTTGCCTAAATTCCAATAAGCGACGGCTAAATCTGGTTGAATAACGATAGATTTTTGATAGTAAGTTATGGCGTCATCGAGCTGGCCTTGTTTGTAAAACATACTGCCCAAGTTAACATAGGCTTCGACAAAATTAGGATCAAATTCGATCGCCTTGGAGTAGGCGCGAATCGCCGCGTCTATTTTGTCTTGGGCTTGCAGGATATTGCCTATAGTTTTGTAGGCGGCGGCGAAATTCGGTTGCTGGCGAAGTGCTTGGTAACAGGATGCGATCGCCTCTGCAAATTTTTGTTGAGCATAGTAAACTTCAGCGATCTTGTTGAGTGCGATCGCATTATCTGCTGGAATGGCTAGTAATTTTTGATATTGAGCGATCGCCTCCTCAAGTTTTCCTGATTTCTGGAGGCTCTCGCCCGCTGACAAATACTGCTCTGCTAACTCGGAATTTGCGGTCATAGATTTTACTTTAACAGCCAAAACTACTTTACCACAACTGTTAGTTAGCAACCGCGATTTCTAGGGATATTATGACTATTTTCAATTTTAAATTTGTTTTTGTACCAACAGTTCGGACAGTTTTTGATTACTAACCGTAGAATAGGGGTTTCACGGCACCCCGATTAAAGGCAGATAAAAGCCAGCAAAGTCCTGGACGCACTCTTGATTATCTGAAACCCGGTTGCTCAGTAGATTTATCGTTCCTGTTAGCAAAAGTCATAGAAACCGGGTTTCTAGCACCCCATGCGTGGGCATTGAAACTGTCCGAAGTGTTGATATATCAATTAACTGAATGTTCGATCGCCCTAGCTGTTCAAAAATTAATTGAACGGGCGATCGAAAAAATTAAGGATACAGTCGCCACACCTTAATCGTGTCGTCAAAACTGCCACTGATCAGAGTTTTGTCTTGAGGATTAAAAGCCAAATCCACCCAAGTAGAATGACCCTTCAGCGTGACCACCGTGTCGGCGGGACTCATCTGCCACCGCTGGCCGGGACTCAGCCGCCACAGCTTGATAGTGCCGCTCAAATCGGCGCTGGCGAGTTTGTCTCCGTCGGGACTGAAAGCCAAGGACTTAACCTTGTCGGAATGGGCACTCAAAGTCCGCAGCAGAGAACCGTCGGGCTTCTGGGAGTGATGATTTGGGCTGATATCCCACAACTTCACCGTCTTGTCCCAACTGCCGCTGGCGAGAGTTTGACCGTCCGGGCTGATGGCAAGAGACCAAACCGCCTCGGAATGACCCCAAAAAGTGTCTTTGAATTCCCCAGTCTGCCAGTTCCACAGGTTGATCTTACCGTCGCTGCTGCCGATCGCCAAAGTTTCTCGATCAGGACTGAAAGCCACCGACTGCACCTCGTCCAAAACCCCCTTGAGAGTTTCCAACTCGGCCCCGCCTTCGACTTGCCACAACTTCAAAGTTTTGTCCTTACCGACACTGGCCACGGTCTGGCTATCGGGACTGAAAACCACCGAGAACACGCCGTCTTGGTGTCCGTCCAAAGTCCGAATTAACTTGCCAGAATAGAAATTCCACAATTTAATCGTACCGTCAACGCCACCGCTGGCGATCGTCCTGCCGTCGGGGCTGACGGCCACCGACCACACAGGCCCCAAATGTCCGGCTAAAACCTTGAGCAGCTTGCCGTGACGCTTGTGCCGCAAGTGAATTGTGCCGTCGTTATTCCCGCTGACGATCACGCGGCCCTGGGGAGCAACTGCTACCGTCCAAACCGGGTTTTTGTCTAGATCCGCCAGAGTCCGCACTGCAGGCCGGGACTGCGATGCATCACCGTTGAAATCCTGCATCGGGGGCGGATTGAACCGAATTTTGGGAATGCTAGAAACAGGCTTAGAAGAAGTGAAAGCCTGCGGTGCAGGAGATGGCAAGCGAACACCCAGCATTACGGACAGCAGGGCAACCGTACTTGCTCCCCACATGGCTAAACTCCACTTGGGTTTGCTGAGAATCACTTGTGCCGATGCCGGGCCGTAATTCATGTCTGTGAGAATTGCCTGGGTCGATCGATAGCGTTTTGATGGTTCTCGCTGCACCATTTTATCCAGGATGCGGCCGAGTCGCGCCGAAACTGGTACTTTCAAATAATGCCTCCAAGCCCAACTTTCGGCTTTGATGTCAAACAAATCAAAGGGCGACATTCCCGTTAACAAGTGAATGCAAGTGACGCCCAAACTGTAGATGTCACTGCTCTTAATCGCTTGGCCTTTAATTTGTTCCGGGGCGGCGTATTCCGCAGAACCTGTCACCGTTTCTCTTTTCAGCGGCCCGCTGTTTGCCGGAATTGCCGCGCCGAAATCGACTAAAACTAGCCCAGAGGAACTTTCCTGAGACACGGAATGTAAACCCTCTTTCCCTGCCCAAGCTGGGGATGCTTGGGGATTTTTGCGGTGAATAATATTCGACGGTTTGATATCTCCGTGAATCAGTTGATTTTCATGAACAAATTGCAGGACTGGCAACAATTCGCTCAGCAGATACCAAATTTGAATTTCTTTAACAACACCTTTTTCTGAAAGCCGATCGGCTAAATTGCGGCCTTCGATGTATTCTTGCACTAAATACTGGCAGCCTTCGAGTTCAAAAGATGCCAGCAGTTTCGGTATTTGCGGATGTTTCCCCAACTCGTCGAGAACTGAGGCTGAGCCGCGAAATGTCCGGTTTAGGGGGTTTTGACCGTCCGCTGTGCCTGCGGGCGCGCAGAACTGTTGAATGACACAGCGGGGTTGCGAAGGTTGGTCTTCATCGACGGCTAAGAAGGTGCGGCAAGTGAGACTTTGACCGAGGGTGTGAAAGACTCGGTAGCGGCCTTTTAGCAGCAAGTTCGACTCGCAACTTTTGCAGACTGTCGCGCGATCGAGATTTTGGGGATTCTGGCAATGGGGATTGATGCAGTAACTCATTTCTCTTTCCGCTGGAGACCCCCGTCCGACATTCTTGCTGGTGGGGGAGGAAAGCGGGGCGGTGCGTGCCGCTTCCTGTGGACAAATGAAATAATTGGAATCTTTGCTTGATCATAATTGTTTCCCAGATTTTCGCCACAATTGCTGCGGTCGATCGCGCGTAAATTATTGCTGACTTTCCTGCGAGCGAGGTTTAATAGGTCGATCGTACCGAGCTCATTCGAGCGATCGGCGGGATTTGCTGTTACCGAATTACGTTATACTGTCATTGCGAATACTTTCAGTGCGATCGCAGCAAAGCAATGGCGAGGTCTTGCCAAACATCGGCGATTCTTTGTTCTATGGAGTGAATCTAAAAGTTCAAATTTCCCATGTCAAATCGACTAGCTGATTAAAACTTAGGCAATTTTTGCCAAACTAACTACTAACTTTTAACTATTACTTATGCCGTTAATTCGCGTTCCCAAACCTTGGGAAATTCTCGAACCCCAAATTACCCCAGAAACAGCCTTTCTCAACCGCCGCCGCTTCATGACAAACTTAATCGGCGCCGGCGTGACTGCTTCGCTGCTGCCACTGACCGGCTGCCAAAGCAATGCTAGCTCAAAAACTGCTCTGGATCAAAGCTCAACCCAAGCATATTCGGAATTGAGCCGGAATCCCGACTTTGCGAAAGTCGATCGAGCGATTACCGACGAAGCCTTAGCTACAAAATACAACAATTTTTACGAATACGGCGGCACAAAATCTATTTGGCAAGCCGCTCAAGCTTTGCCAACAGAAAACTGGAAAGTAGAAGTAGGAGGTTTAGTAAAAAATCCCCGCACTTATGATATTGACGACCTCTACAAAAAATTTCCTATCGAAGAACGAGTTTATCGATTTCGCTGTGTAGAAGCGTGGGCGATGGTAGTTCCTTGGGTCGGATTTCCCATGAAATTACTGATGGCTGATGTCGAACCGCAATCGAAGGCTAAATTCGTTCGCTTTACCTCATTTTACGACCCCAAAATTACTCCCGGCCCCGGTTTGATGTCGCAATTTTATCCTTGGCCTTATACCGAAGGCCTGCGAATTGAAGAAATGGCGAACGATTTAGCATTTTTCGCCACAGGCTTGTATGGCCGAAGGCTACCAAAACAAAATGGTGCGCCGCTGCGGCAAGTGATTCCTTGGAAATACGGTTTTAAGGGCGCAAAGTCGATAGTCAAAATTGAATTTGTCGAACAACAGCCCGCCACTTTTTGGAATACAATCGGCCCCAACGAATACGCCTTTGAAGCAAATGTCGAGCCCGACAAGCCGCACCCCAGATGGTCGCAGGCCAGCGAACGCATAGTCGGCCCCGGTAACAGTTGGTCGTGGGAAACTCGCCCAACTTTGCCCTATAACGGTTACGGCGAATATGTGGCGAGTTTGTACAGTTAATTGACGGATTTCCCCTCGTTTCTAGGCTCAGCCTAGGAACGCAGATCCGGAGGCTCTGCCTCCCTATTTGTGCGAGGCAGAGCCTCGGATTCAGGCATTCCCAGGCAGATCCTGGGAACGAGAAAAGGGAAATATGAAATGTGCGATCGCAGTTTAGCATTTCCCTTTTTACCAGTTGCTGAAATTCCCGGTTTCATCGCACAAAGCAGAACAGTCGGACAGCGTGCTGCTGTGCGTTTGTTTCGGCAAAGAATTAGAGAAATTTTGCCAAATTAAAAATAACACTTACATCTCTCCTTACTCTTTCTCTGTGCCCTCTGCGCCCTCTGCGGTAAAAAAACTCTTTATTGTTCACAAAACTCTGCAACCCTCCGCCAAACTCGATCGCACAAATCGGGTATGCTAACATCGAACCATTCAATTTCAGGATAGGCTCGAAACCATGTCCGCTGACGCTTCGCAAATTGCCGCGTGTGCAAAATTGTTAATTCTTTAGCTTCTTCCAGCTTAATGTCGCCAGCCAAATATTGTTTCATTTCCTGATAGCCCAGCGTGTTCAAAAGTGGCAAATCGCAGCCGTATTTTTTACACAAATATTCTACTTCAGCGATCCAACCGCGTTCTAGCATTTGTTCGGTGCGCTGTTTGATCCGATCGACCAAAACTTCGATATCGCAATCCAACCCAATTTGTAAAATAGGATAATTGGGAGGAGTTTCGCCCTGCTGTTCGGAAATAGGGCGACCGGTGACATAAAATACTTCCAGTGCTCTTAAAGTTCTTACTGGGTCATTGAGGTGAATTTTCTCAGCCGCAGAGCGATCGACCTGCTGCAACATCGCGTAACATTGAGATTGTCCGAGTTCTGCAAGTTGCGATCGCAATTCGGGCATCGGTGCTACCCTCGGAATTTTTAAACCTTTGACTACAGACTTAATATATAAGCCCGTCCCTCCCACCAACAACAGAGGAGAATCAACAGCAGCAATTAAATTTTGAGCTTGTTGCTGGTAGTCTGCGAGTGTTAGAGTTTCTGTCGGATCGCAGATGTCAATTAAGTGATGGGGTACACAAGTGCGATCGACCGCCGTCGGTTTTGCCGTTCCGATGTCAAATTCGCGGTACACTTGACGGGAGTCCGCACTGAGGATCGAGGATTGTAGTCGCCCCGCCAAAGCCAAAGCCACTCCCGACTTCCCAGTCGCCGTCGCCCCGCAAATCGTAATTAATCTAGGCATAAGCTGTAGCACATTTCCCTATAAAAACTCTCAAATCCTCTGCTATCAATGCTTCCCTTTCTCTCCCTCCCCTGATTCACCGCGATCGGCCTGGGCAGTCCTCAAGCAATCTCAAAACTATTCCCCTCCCTCCCCACGATAAATTTCCCTTCAGAAAGCCCTAGCATCGCCTTTAACGGTTTTGTGCTATAATTTTAGGAGTTTTCCCATTTTAGAAGCTTTCGGGGCTTTAGGCCTCATTATTGGAGCTATTTTTGTATGACCAGCAGCTACAGCGCCGACCAGATTCAAGTTCTCGAAGGTCTCGAAGCAGTCCGTAAACGGCCGGGGATGTACATCGGTACCACCGGGCCGCGAGGACTCCACCATCTAGTTTACGAGGTTGTGGACAATTCCATAGATGAGGCGCTGGCTGGCCACTGCACTCACATCGAGATTGACATCAACGCCGACGGTTCCGTTACCGTGACAGACGACGGCCGGGGTATTCCGACCGGCATCGTTGCCAAGACTGGCAAATCGGGAATAGAAACAGTAATGACTGTACTCCACGCCGGCGGTAAATTTGGCGGTGGTGGCTACAAGGTTTCTGGAGGATTGCACGGTGTAGGTATTTCTGTTGTTAACGCGCTGTCCGAGTGGGTAGAAGTGACAGTTTGGCGCGACCAAAAAGAACATTTACAGCGCTACGAAAGAGGCAATCCAGTTACTGAACTTACTGCCAAGCCCAACAAAGGCACTCGCACCGGCACTTCAGTTTCTTTCTTGCCAGATACTCAAATATTTAGCACTGGCATTGAATTTGATTACACTATACTCGCTGGGCGCTTGCGAGAATTGGGTTACTTGAATGCGGGCGTGAGAATTACGTTTAGCGACCACCGTTTGGAACTGCTCAAAAGTAGCGAACCTCGCATCGAAACATACTGTTATGAGGGCGGAATCAAGGAATATATCGCCTACATGAACCGCGAAAAGCAGCCTTTGCACGAAGAAGTGATTTACGTGCAAGGCGAACGCAATAACGTGCAGATAGAAGTGGCTTTGCAGTGGTGCGTCGATGCTTTTAGCGACAACGTTCTCGGTTTTGCTAACAACATTCGGACGATCGACGGTGGCACGCACTTAGAAGGTTTGAAGGCAGTTTTGACGCGGACGATGAATTCGATCGCCCGCAAGCGCAACAAAATCAAAGAAAACGAGCCCAACCTCGCCGGCGAAAACGTGCGCGAAGGTTTGACAGCAGTGATTTCTGTCAAAGTCCCAGACCCTGAATTTGAAGGTCAAACTAAAACTAAGCTAGGAAATACAGAAGTTCGGGGAATTGTCGATTCCTTGGTAGGCGAAGTATTGACAGAATATTTAGAGTTTCGCCCCCAAGTAGCCGACGCTATTTTGGAAAAAGCAATTCAGGCATTTAAGGCCGCTGAAGCTGCCCGTCGTGCCCGCGATTTAGTGCGCCGAAAATCTGTCTTAGAATCGTCTCCTTTGCCGGGAAAATTAGCGGACTGTAGCTCCAGAGACCCCGCCCTGTCTGAGATATACCTGGTCGAGGGGGATTCAGCGGGGGGCTGTTTTTATTCTTTTCAGGAAATAAAATTAGCTGACGGCACCACAAAAACTATCAAACAGATAGTTGACGAACAAGCAGAAGGTAAAGAACACTTTTGCTACACCATTCGCGAGAGTGGAAACATCGGGTTTGAGCGAATAACTAATGCTCGGATGACTAAAGCAAATGCTGAAGTTGTCAAACTGACATTAGACAATGGGGAGACAATAACTTGCACTCCCGACCATCCATTCATGTTGCGGGATGGCACTTACAAAGCAGCAGCCATGCTGACACCGGAAGATTCATTAATGCCGTTCCACAGCAAGTTGTCGGAAAAAAACAAACAGGGTCAGGGACTTAACGGTTACGAAATGGTTTGGAATCCCAACAGTGATAAGTGGATTTACACCCATCTTTTAGCGGATTTCTACAACCTGAAACATGGCGTTTATCTCGCATCTGACGGCAATCACCGCCATCACGTTGACTTTAACAAACTCAACAACAATCCGACAAATATTCAGCGATTGCCTGCTGAGGAGCACTTGGCTCTTCACCGCGCGAACCTTGAGAAAACCTTGCACAGGCCCGATGTCATTGAAAAGAGCCGTCAAGCTCACATGACTGATGAATTTCGGGCGATGATGAAAGAGCGGATGCGGCAGCCTGAAACGCGACAAATTCTTTCGGAACAGGCGAAAGCTCAGTGGGAAGATGAAGAGTATAAAGCTTACATGATGAGCAAGTGGCGGGAGTTTTACGATAGTGATGAAACTTATCGCCAGCAAAATAATGAACTGCTGAACCAAGCCCAGCAAGAGTATTGGAGTTCCGAAGAAAACCGTTTGGCTCAGTCGGAACGGGTGAGTAATCATTTTGCTAACAATCCTGAAGCACGGGAGACTCATTCTCAACTTGCTAAAGAACAGTGGCAAGATGAGAATTTGTTGGAGTGGCGGCGCGAAAAAACTAAGGAACAGTGGACGCCGGAGTTTCGCCAGAAACGTAAAGCGACTTTGAAGGAAACTTATTACCGCCAGACGCTGGAAGCTTTGAAGACAGTCCACCTGAAAGAAGGTTGGATGAATGTAGATGCTTACAATCTTTATCGCCGCATGAAGGGTGATAAGACTTTGTTGAAGTTTGAGACGTTTTGCGATCGCTACTTTAATGGTGATGAAGTATATGCTCGCCAAGCGGTTCGGAATTACAACCACCGCGTTGTCAAGATCGAAGCTGTAGAGGAACGCTACGATGTCTACGACATCGAAGTGCCCAACAGTCACAACTTTGCATTAGGGGCGGGAATTTTTGTCCACAACAGTGCCAAACAAGGGCGCGATCGCCAATTCCAAGCAATCCTGCCTTTGCGCGGTAAAATTCTCAACATTGAGAAAACCGACGACGCCAAAATCTACAAAAATAACGAAATTCAATCGTTAATTACAGCCCTGGGTTTGGGCATCAAAGGCGAAGAATTCGATCCGGGTCAATTGCGGTATCACCACATCGTAATTATGACTGACGCTGACGTAGATGGTGCTCACATCCGCACGCTGTTGCTGACTTTCTTCTACCGCTATCAGCGCGCACTTGTAGAACAAGGTTACATCTATATTGCTTGTCCTCCTCTCTATAAAGTGGAACGGGGACGCAATCATTACTACTGTTACAGCGATCGCGAAATGAACAATCTCATCCGCAATGAATTTCCGGCGAATGCTAACTACACCATTCAGCGGTTCAAAGGTTTGGGTGAAATGATGCCGACACAGTTGTGGGATACGACGATGAACCCAGAAACTCGGACGCTGAAACGGGTTGAGATTGAAGACGCTGCTGAGGCCGATCGCATCTTTACGATCTTAATGGGCGATCGTGTCGCCCCCCGCCGCGAATTCATTGAAACCTACGGCCCCAAACTCAACCTCCTCGACTTGGACATCTAAATTAATCCTGAGTCCTGAGTCGTTAGCTAGCAGCTAATGACTCAGGACTCATGACTAAACTTTTGCGGCCCTGATGCCTTCTGCCCTTTCGGGCGATCGGGCATCAGGGCCCTTTGATGTTTCTAGGTTTTGTTATAAAAATTAATACAATCTCTCATCAAATCGATCTAAGGTAAACACTTAGGTAAATTTTAGATTTTTGGCGCATCCATCAGCTACCACAAAAATAGAAGGTTGGACAAATATAGCGTCAACGACCCAGGTCTAAAGAGATTGGGCTTCTAGCCTAAGACTTAAACCGCAGTTGACCAGACTCAGTACCTTGGTACTACGTTAACGGTAAGAGTTAAAGACCTACCAGGGAATGCGAAGCTAGTTCCTTGCTCTAGAAATTTAGGATTAAACAGACTTATTGGGTTAAATCAGTGTCCTAGATATAGTACCGGCCGTTAACTTTGTCGAAGCTAACATCACCCCGAAAGGGAGGCTCGAAAGAGCAAACATTATGCGATCGCGGGTTGCCAAATTTGAGAGGGTAATTTCGATGCACGCTCCCCTAGCTGAAGTGTCCCATCGAAATTACATTACATTCATTACACTCCCATCTAGCAATCCTCGTGTAATGCAAAGATTGACGGCGGTTTCGACCGCCGAGCCGTTTCCCTCTCAGGTCTAAAGACGCTGAGTTTCCCACTTACCGAATTTTTTTATGAGCATCAATTTAGCGACCAAATTGCGTGAGGGAACCAAAAAGTCCCACACAATGGCAGAAAACGTCGGTTTTGTCAAGTGTTTTTTAAAAGGCGTTGTAGAAAAAACTTCTTACCGGAAGTTAGTAGGAAACCTCTACTTTGTCTACTCGGCAATGGAAGAGGAAATGGAACGCCAAAAGCAGCATCCGGTTGTTTCAAAAATTAACTTTTCTGAGTTGAATCGCAAACACAGCTTAGAGCAAGATTTATTTTACTACTACGGTGCGAATTGGCGCGAACAAGTAGCCCCCTCAGCAGCAGCTAAAGCTTATGTGGAGCGAATTCGCGAGATTTCGGCGACCGCACCGGAACTGTTAGTAGCTCACTCTTACACTCGCTACCTTGGCGATTTATCCGGCGGACAAATCCTCAAGGGAATTGCTCAGCGCGGGATGAATCTTTCCGACGGAGAAGGCACTGCTTTCTATGAATTCCAGGATATTCCTGATGAAAAAGAATTCAAGGCTAACTACCGTCAGGCAATGAATGAACTGCCGATTGACGAAGCAACAGCAGAGCGAATTGTTGACGAAGCTAATGCAGCTTTTGGCATGAACATGAAGATGTTCATGGAGTTAGAGGGCAATTTGATTAAAGCTGTCGGTCAGATGCTTTTCAATACCCTGACGCGGAAGCGCGGTGCCGCCAGTACCGAATTGGCTACTGCTGATTGAGTTAAAGCTCACTGGGAATAATTTGAGCCTCGTTTAAGAGGAAAAACTTAAATCCTGGGGGTTTGATGGCTGCTTTTACAGTCACCAAATCTCCGGGATTTTGCATGGTGTTTGAATTGCGGGCGATCGACTTTTTAACTCATATCGTTTCCGGTTGTATCGGGATTATTTAACCGCAGAGGGCGCAGAGAACGCAGAGGGAGAGAATACAGAGAGGAATAATTCGGATGCTACCGGATTTGATATCACAACTTAACACTATCACCTTCCCACGCCGCGATCAGGAGGCTCCTCGTCCGGGACAGGCAAAGAAGTGGGCCTTACTTGCCGCTCCAAATACTTGCTCAAAGCGTAAGCGATATCCCCACGAGTCATCGGCTTCAAAGGATTAATCTTATTAGTTGCGAGATCAACATTAACAAACCCTTCATAAAGTGCAGTAGCTATAGACTTTCTAGCCCAATTAGGAATTTCACCTGCATCGGGATACTTAGCTAAAATTTCGGAAATGCTGGCATCAGGAAACTGAAAAACCCCGTAAGCTTGAGCAAAAATCGCTAAAGCTTCCGCGCGAGTCACCCTTTGATTTGGGAAAAACATTCCGTCGCGATATCCACTCATCGTTCCCGTTTTCAAAGCAGTTTGAATCGCACTGTAAGCCCAGTAACTCTTCGGTACGTCCGGCACTTCCCTATCCGGTTTCTGAGCTGTTTTCCGGCGTTCCAAACCAAAAGTTTTCACTAAAATCACCGCCAAATCGGCGCGACTGACAAGGCCCTCAGCATTAAAATTGCCACTGGCATCTTTATTCATCAATCCAGCACTCACAACCCGATCGATCGGGTCAATTATTTGTTGAGATTGAACCGCCATTGGGACTCCTTGCATTAGCGCGATCGCCAAAAAAATACTCACTAACATTTTCACGATTTTAATCCTTTCTGTCGCTAAAACCATCATGAAAACAGCAGTAATATTTTTTATGGTTCCATCGGTATTATTCTGTGGTTTCGGCGGTGCGCTCGATTTGGGGATTATATATTAAAATCAAAGATTTGCTTCCGGCAAAGCGCCCTGCATTTTACCCAACCAATCAATCAAATTATCCAATTGCTTTTGGGCCGTCAAAACCGCCATACCTCTAATAGTAACCTTCCCCTTGCTGTAGACAAAACGAGAGCGCAAATGTTCCGGCAAATTAGCCTTGAGCAAATTCCAAGCAGGCTCTTCCATCGCAGTTTCCAAAACTATGTTCTGCTTATTCTCCGGTTTGATCCGAGAAAAACCGATTTTTTTAGCGATTTGTTTGAGTTCGACAACACGGATAAGTTGCTGGGCTGGCAGAGGAATTGGCCCATAACGATCGCACCAATCAACCTGAATCTGCTGTAATTCTTCAGGGGTATTAGCAGAAGCCACAGACCGGTAAGCGCTCATCTTTTGATCCAAATCTGCGATGTAATCGGCAGGAATAAACGCCGTCAAAGTTAGGTCAATTTGCGCGTCCTCAACTTTCGGAATTTCCTGACCCTTAATTTCCCGAATAGCCTCCTCTAACATTTCAGCATACAAATCAAAACCGATCGCCTCCATTTGACCAGATTGTTCAGTACCCAAAACATCACCCGAACCGCGAATTTCCATATCTCGGACAGCCAACTGATAGCCCGAACCCAACTGGGCAAACTCTTGAATTGCCCGCAGGCGCTGCCTTGCAGCATCAGAAAGTTGGTTCTGCTTGGGATAAAACAGCCAAGCATGAGCTTGAATCCCCGCGCGTCCCACCCGTCCCCGCAACTGGTAAAGCTGACCCAAACCAAACTTCTGCGCGTCTTCAATTAAAATAGTATTGACTCGCGGAATATCCAAACCCGACTCAATAATCGTCGTGCACACCAAAATATCAAACTCCGCCGCACTGAAAGTCAGCATGATTGATTCTAATTCCGAAGCATCCATTTGACCGTGGGCGATCGCAATTCTGGCAGACGGAACCATCTCCTGCAACTGAACGGCCAACTCATCAATCCCCTCAATCCGCGGCACCACGTAAAAAACCTGACCGCCCCTATCCAATTCTTGACGAATTGCCGATCGCACCACTTCCGGGTTATAGGGAGCCAAATGCGTCTGAATCGGGCGTCTGCTGGGAGGCGGAGTCGAAATCAAACTCATCTCGCGAATCCCCGACAGCGACATATACAAAGTCCGGGGAATCGGCGTTGCTGTCAAAGTCAGAACATCTACCTCTGTTTTGAGAGATTTAATTGCTTCCTTTTGCTTAACCCCAAACCGCTGTTCTTCATCCACCACCAACAAGCCCAAATCCCGAAATTTAATGGCTTTGCTCAAAACAGCTTGAGTACCGACAATCACATCTAATTCCCCAGTCGCCAAACGCTTGTGAATCTCCCGGCGCTCGGTTTCAGTGCGAAAGCGATTGAGCAAACCAACTTCGATCGGATAAGGGGAAAAACGCTCCGATAGCGTGTGATAGTGCTGTTGGGTCAAAATCGTCGTCGGCGCGAGCAAAGCCACCTGCTTGCCCGCCGTAACCGCCTTAAAAATCGCTCTCAGAGCCACTTCTGTCTTACCAAAACCGACATCGCCGCAGACCAAACGATCCATCGGTCGATCGCCCTCCATGTCACGTTTCACATCCTGAGTTGCCTTCAACTGATCCGGCGTTGGCTGGTAAGGAAAAGAATCCTCTAATTCTTGTTGCCAAGGCATATCAGGAGGAAAAGCGTAACCTGTTTGTTTAGCTCTTTTAGCATAAAGATTCAGCAAATCCACTGCCAATTTCTTAACAGCTTTGCGAACCTTAGTTTTAGTTTTTTCCCAAGTTTGACCTGTCAGCTTGTTTAAATCCGGTACTTTATCGCCTACAGTCCGAAACCTCGACAAAGCGCCCAATTGATCGGCCGCCACCCTGAGAGTACCGTCAGCGTATTGAATCAGCAAATATTCGCGAGTTTCTCGATCGATCGTCAAACGTTCCAACTTGAGAAATTTACCGACTCCATGCTGGCGGTGAACCACATAATCACCAGGGCTTAATTTATTCGGGTCTACTTGCTTAGAAG
This sequence comes from Microcoleus sp. B4-C2, assembly GCF_036705265.1. Classification (NCBI taxonomy): domain Bacteria; kingdom Bacillati; phylum Cyanobacteriota; class Cyanophyceae; order Oscillatoriales; family Microcoleaceae; genus Microcoleus; species Microcoleus sp. B4-C2. Next base: position 20,713 of record NZ_JAUBUB010000026.1, on the reverse strand, counting down.
CAGCGCGGCGGCGCTTGCGGACGTAGCTAAAAGTAGCGAGAGAATGCTGACCGTAAAATTCCCGATCGGTAATTAACACAATCCGAAAAGTCGGCAGAATAAAACCTTCTAATTCTGCCAGTCCGCTGTACTTCAAAGCCACCGGAATGTGCTGCAATTGCAACTTGTCGATCGCCAAAAAATCGCGCGGATTCACCACAAACTGAGCCGGACAGTCGTGCTCCGAAAGCAGGGAAACCGATCGACTCGGTTGAGCAGAAACCAGAAAAATGGTAAAACCCCGATCGCGCTCTTCCCTGAGCATTTGAGACAGCTTTGCAAATTGGTGAGGCATCACCGGCACAGGCCGAGAAGCCAAATTAATCGCAGACGGTAGCTGGTCGCCCTCCGCAGAGCTTTGAAGTTTTTTAGCCGTAGAATCTTCTGCCAATTCAGAAAGTTCTAGCCTCTCGAAAGCTGCGACATCTGCCATAGATTCAGCAAAAGTGCGGTGAATTTTCGGAACTTTCAAATTAGCAATTGGCAATTTTTCTGTTTCCTCACCAGCAACTGCCGATTCCCGATTGCAATTATTCCACTGTTCCTGTGCATTCTCATACCAGCGGTCGCTGTGACCTTCGCACCCTTGTGGTTCGTCAATAACAACTAAAGTATTTTCAGTCAAATAATCCAACAAAGATGCAGGTTGCTCGAACGCTAAACCCAACAGCCTGCGGACAAATTTTTCGGCTTCATTTGTCGCTTCATTTTCTGGATCGAAAGAGCCTAGTTCGTTGATTTCGTCAACCTTTTTTTCAGATAAAACTGCTTTAATAATTGTGTTAAAATTAGTAGGGGTTAAAACTAACCGATCGACCTTATCGAGCGATCGCTGGGAAGACGGATCGAACTCCCGAATTTGCTCCAAATCATCTCCGAACCATTCCAGCCGCACCGGCAACTCCGCCGCTACCGGAAAGACATCGACAATATCGCCCCGGCGACTCCACTGGCCCTCCATTTCTACCAGAGTCACCCGATCGTACCCCATCGACACGAGTTGGCGGTCAAGTATCTTCGAGTCTTGAACCGCACCTCGCTTCAGCGTCAGACAGTAGGGTTCAAAAGCAGCAGGCGGCGGCAAGTGAGACTGGAGAGCTCTTTCGGTAGCTACAATCGCGATCGGCTTAGAATTAGGGTTTGTTTCTCGTTTCTCGACCAAATCCGCCAGCACCTGCATTTGTCCCCAAGTCATTTCGTTCTCGTCGGAGTAAGATAGCTCGTAGGGCGAAGCCTCGGAAGTTGGGTAAAAATGCACAGTCTGCCAGCCCATAGCCTCCAGCCCTGCCACCCAACGGCCGGCTTCTTCTAGAGTTGCTGTCACTACCAGTAAACTCCGCCCTTCTTGCTGTGCGAGGGCGGAAGCTACTAAACCTTTGGGCAAACGGGCTACGCCGGACAGTTGCACGTAGCGATGGCGCTTGAGCTTGTTGAGGAGTTCTGTTGCTAGGGGCGATCGCCCCAGGGTACGAATTATTGAAGAGAAAGTCATGCGCTTTTAATTTTAATCCCTGATCGGCGAAGGCTCTTTCCCTTTGCCTGTTAAGGAGATTGTACGACAAACATCCATGATTGTGCCGCTCTGCTGTTGACCGAAAGCATCCAGGATACCCGCCACGTGATTCATCTCGCGCAAGTCAAGGCTTCAATCTAAAATCTAAAATCTAAAATCTAAAATCGATTGACGCCTGGGAACTTAACTGGAGATAGATTTGTGCTTTAATATGTCGATCCGGCGATCTTGAGCGAGCCAGTTCCGTTAATATAGGGCCAGGTTGACAACAATTTCGATTTTGCGATCGAGATTCCCAGCTTCCAGACCTCTCCTGTGACTGCACCCAAAGACGGATACCCTGCCACGTACTCAAGTTGTGAAGATCGAAGAATTTTAGATATGAGGGAAATCCCCCAGATACTGGTGGCGTCGTCAATCTAAAATCTAAAATCTCAAATCTCAAATCAACTAACCGGGCAGAGCGCTTCGCCGTTACTACCGAAAATTTTAGAAATGTCCTCAAATATAGACCTTCTGATTGTTCTCCTGCTGGTTTTCCTCAATGGCTTGTTTGTGATGTCAGAGATGGCCATCATCTCTGTACGGAAGGTGAGACTGCAACAGATGGCCAACCAAGGTTCGATCAATGCCCGTGTAGCCTTGGATCTGGCGAATGCCCCCAATCAGTTCTTGCCGACAGTTCAAATCGGGATTACGATGCTAGCCATTCTGTCGGGCGCTTTTGGGGAAACGACGGTTGCTAAAAGGGTGGAGCCTTTGTTACGGTTGATTCCTGCCCTGGGCCCCTATTCTCAGACGATCGCCTCAGTAGTAGCAGTTTTAACCATCACTTATCTGACCTTAATTATCGGGGAACTCGTGCCGAAGCGGCTGGCACTCAACAACCCAGAGCCGATCGCCTCAAGCGTAGCAATTCCCATGCGAATGCTCTCAAAAATCGGCGCTCCTGCGGTTTATCTGTTAAGTTATTCCACTGACTTAGTGATGCGGATCATGGGGATTGTGCCTTCTACAGAACCGCAAGTTACAGAGGAAGAAATTAAAGTTTTAATCGAGCAAGGAACAGAAGCCGGAACCTTTGAAGAAGCCGAACAAGATATGGTGGAAAGAGTGTTTCGTTTGGGCGATCGGCGAGTCAGCGCCTTAATGACCCCGCGTCCCGATCTTACCTGGCTCGATCTCGACGACTCAGTGGAAGAAAACCGCCAAAAAATGCTCGGCAGTGGTCATTCTCGGTTTCCCGTGTGTCAGGGAGGACTCGACAACGTTGTCGGTTTAGTACACGTTACTGATATGCTGTCTCGGACTTTAACTGGTCAACCCCTAGATTTAAGCGCTTCTTTACGACGACCGTTATTTGTACCGGAAAGCACGCGGGGTTTAAAAGTATTAGAACTTTTCAAACAATCTAGCAATCAAATTGCCTTGGTAGTAGACGAATACGGGGTGATTCAAGGATTGGTTACAGTCAACGACATTTTAGTCGAACTCGTTGGCGACTTTCCCTCGATTGAAGATGCTGACGAACCTCAAACCGTGCAGCGCGAAGACGGTTCTTGGCTGTTAGACGGAATGCTAGCAGTCGAAGATTTTTTTGAGCTATTTGGAATCGAAGAATTGTCAGCCGAACACAAAGGAAGTTACCACACAATGGGCGGTTTTGTGATTACAAATTTGGGGAAAATTCCCACAGCAGCCGAGCATTTTGAGTGGAACGGTTTGCGCGTGGAAGTAGTCGATATGGACGGGAACCGAGTTGATAAAATCTTGGTAATGCCGATCGACTCAACGGGCGATCGCTCCCCCAGCCAGCCAAAAACCCAAAACTAAAAACCATGTAATTTTAATCCATCGACATAATACCCGTAGGGGCGGGTTCACCAACCATCATCGCCGGAAACAAACAATCTCAAAAACCCGCCCCCACCCAACGATAAATCATCACCTACATTTAGGAATTAAATATAAATATCAGGTTGATGTGAATTATTAGTGAGTGGGGCTGGTTTTTATATATTGTTGGTTATCGTTATATATTGTTGGTGAACCCGCTCCTACGACTTCGCAAATTGTACAATAACGAATCAACCAGACATAATATCACTTCTTCTTATTTCTTTCATCCTTCCGCAAAGATTCCAGAATAGAACGGCCCACATAATTACTAAAAACCACCTCTCCAGCTAGATTGTAGTGGCAGCAGCTATCTACATAAACAGCCTCTTTAGTCTTGTCAAAAACATTGACAGCATTCACTAAATTGATATTATTTTTTTCCAAATTAGGAAACTTCTTAAAAAGAGCCGGATATCCAATTTCCACAGCTTTAGCATAAGGAGTATCCTTGTTAAAAGCAATCTGCTTTTCGGCTTCACCAAACACCCTTTTCGTCTGATAATATTGATTAGGCTGAAGAACATGAAAATAAGGCACATTACTAGCAGACAGAACTTTGTGCATAAAAATTGAACTTTTTACCCAATTCTGGGCCATTTGTTCAAAAGCGGCTGAATCCGGTAAAACTGACTTCTTAGTATTGATATAAATAACGCTGCCGCCGTCATCTTTTTTTTGTTTAGTCCGTTCTTGTTCAAACTTAATGACATCGGTTTTATAGTTATTAACTAAATTTTGAACGTAAACAGAAGTCAAAGCATCGCACGCAGCTAAAGAGCAGTTTTGCAAACGTTCCAAACCCTGACTAATCCTAGCTTTATTTTCTTGGATTCTGATAGTTGCTTTCATCGCTTTTGTAGAAAGGCTATTATTCGCCAAGCTAGTCAGCGGCAAAATGTGCTGAATACTTGGCATTGTCAAATCGACTTGATTTTTATTGTTTAAGTTAGAAAGTGCTACTTCATTAAAACCATCTATATTGACTACCAGATCCAGTTCTTGCCCTAAAGCCAAAAAATAGTTTAGAATTAATAATTGCTGGGGTTGTTTGTAGCCTCCGGTAGCAAAAGACAAAATTACAAATTCTTTATCTTTCAAACCCGGAAGCTGCTTGAGGTATTGAGGCAAAATTTTGTTTTGAACTTCAAATACTGCATAATTAGAAGCCACAGAACCGCCAAAAACTCCGATAATAAATTGATTTTTCTTGGTTTTTTTCAAAGGGTAATCATAAGGAGAGATAAATCCGTAGTTGTTAACCTTAAAACCAGGGCGAAAATCGGGGCCTGGTTGTTGAATAAATCCAAAAAAAGGATGAAACCTTTCAACAATAGACTGATTCAGCCGCACTCCTTCTAAATTAATTCCTAAATCCGACTTGTTTTGCACCTTTTCTCTAGCATAGAAAAATTGCTTGTGCTTGAGAAAATACCATCCCAGGGAACCGACTTCGAGGAAAACCAGTAAAAGCGCTAAGTTAATCAAAGTTATCTTGAGGAATTTTTGCCCTCTTTTGAGAAATTTTAAATCTTTCATAAACCTCTATTTCGATTCTCTTACTACTTTAATAATAGAACTAGAAACATAGTTTGCCAATAGTTCGTCTCCGACTGAATTATAGTGGCAGCAGGCATCTTTGTAAACCGTTTCTTTGGTATTGTCTAAAATATTCACTGCACTAAAAATATTAACCCCAGCTTTTTGCAAATCATCGACTTTGGACAACAACACCGGATAACCTTTTTTCACTCCTTCAATGTAGGGACTCTCTTTGTTAATCGCGATTTCGTTTTCCTTGGCGGTAAACGCTCGCTGAGTGGGATAATACTGGTTGGGCTGGATAAAGTGAAAATACTTAATTTTTCTACTTGATAAAATTTGATTCATCCCGATCGACGATTGATACCACATCGATGCCATTTTCTCAAAAGCATCGGCATCCTGCAAAACAAAGTCAGCTTTGGGAATGTAGACTATACCGCTATTTGCCGTGTCGGAGTTGGATTGTTTTACTTGTGAATCGTACTTGACAACTGCTTGCTGGTAATTGTTGACTAATTGTTTCACCTGTAGCGAGGTGACAGCGTGACACAAAGCAAGTTGACAAGTTTGCAATTTGTCAATACCTGCTTTTAATTGTTTTTTATTTTCGTTAATTTGCACGATCGAGCTCATCGCTTCCGGCGACAAGTTGTTGTTGGCTAAACCAGCCAGAGGCTGTATGTGCTGAACGCTGGGCATTCCTATTTCTACTTGGGCTTTGTTGTTTAAATTTGACAGCGCTACTTCGTTAAAACCATCAATATTGATGACTAAATCTAATTCTTGACCCAAAGCCAGAAAGTAATTTAAAACTAATAATTGTTGGGGCTGTTTGTAGCCGCCATTCCCAAAATTTAAAACAATAATTTCCTTGTTGGCAAATTCTGGATAAGTCTTCAATTTGTTAGACAATCTGCGAGTTACGTATTCATCGACTGCAAAATTATTCGCAACTGAACCGCCAAAAACTCCGATTATAACTTGATTTTTATTGGTTTTAATAAACGGATATTCGTAAAGTGAAAAAAAGCCGTGTTTGTTTACTTTTAACTTTAATTTTTCATTAGTGAAAGCACCTTGTTTGAGTACATAGCCAAAAAGTGGGTGCAGTCTTTCTACGATTGATTCCTCAAGTCTAATGCCGATCCTTTCAATATCTTCTACTACTTTTTCTTTGGCTTTAGTTCGGGTATAAAAAAACTGTTTTTGGTTGATAAAATAAAAAGCTAGCGACAAACCTTCCAGACAAATAAAGGCGATCGCCAAATTAACCGCGATTAGAATTAATATATTTTTGCCTTTTTTCAGCGCCGTTGAATCTTTCATGAAATTTGACTGATTACGGTTGTTTGTTGGGGACTTGAGACTGCTTCAATGTTTCGCACAAATTTCGGTTAATCAGGATACTAGCCAGCCGATGTCCGAGTTCATTCCAGTGACCCCCACAGGGTACAGAATTCTCAAAACCGTGGGCGCAGACTTGATATTTTTCCGTGTAACCTTGGATTTGTTCGGATAAATTTAGTACCCGAAAACCCTCGCGCGCGCCCAATTTTTCTAGTCGCCTATCGGGATAAAACAAATCCTGAATGTTGTTCTTTCTCATAAAATTTTTTCGCCTCTCGGCTTCCGGTCTAACTTGCATCGGATCGCCGATCGTCACAAGCAAGAAATCAGCATTTTTCTGCACGACTTCATTCCGCATCGTCACAATCAAACCCTCTGTCACCCTCCAAGCCTCTTCCCAAGCTGCATTTTGAGGTTCCTTGAGGTTGAGGGTACTTAAAGTGGTAAAGTGCCCCGATAACTCCCGCTTTTTCCGATCTAAGTCTACCTTTTTAATGACTTGCAAAATGCGCGAATTGTTGACGATTAAACTGGGCATTCGGTCAACAAAGGAAACTGCTCTTTCGTTGCGATCGATCGGCGCCAGATTGCGAAAAGACATATCCGGTACTAGCTTGCCGCTAGCATCGTAAGCAAAAAATGGTCGGTAGCGATCGTATTCTAATTGTGGCGAATTGTTAATTATATCATTCCCAATAAAAAAGGCAAGAATTACAATGTCAGGACTGTAATCCCACACTTTTTCTCGCAGCATTATCAATTCTTGAGCAGTACCGTAGCCCTGCACCCCGAAATTCATTACCTCAACATTTTTGCGTCCCTTAACAGCTTCGCAGTTGCCTAACTTTCGTTCCAATTTTGACCAGAAAGTTTGTTCGACAGGTACGTGAATTGCTTCGGTGAAAGAATCGCCCAAAACCGCAACGCGCAAAGTATTTGGAGGTTTTACTTTTGTATGTTCACGATCGCGCAAACCCTCGCTATTCACCTGCACAAAACTCGCACCTTCCCCATTCCACTCCCCCGACGCACCAGGTTTCAGCTTCCAGCCCAAATTCGGATCGGAAGTGTGAAAACGAGTTGGCGCCGAGTCTACGAAATCTCCTATTTTTGGATAGCCTTCAATCCTGGCTACCCGCAATCCAATTTCACCAATTACCACCCCCATCAATAAACCGCCGAGTGTCAAACCCAAATTGACACCCAAATTTTTCAACTTGCTCATTATTTCAAAACAGCGTGTAAATAAATGGAGCAATCACAGAACCCTGACTCAATACAATCAAAGCTCCCAAAAAGACTAAAGTCACAATGAGCGGCAACAGCCAATACTTTTGGCGTTCTTTCATAAACGCCCACAAATCTTTGAGAAAATCTAAAGTTGCTTCAAACACTTAAAAAGGACGCTCCATACTAACTTTTGTTCTTGCTTTACTGGGGACGCGGTAAGTATCCATTTTCGGATTTAGTTTGCGCCGCATGGCATCTTCGCCGAAAATGTTTTTGATCACTCCCATCGGCCAAACTATCAGGTAAAAAACTATCCCTAGGACGATCGGCGTTTCGATTTTGTTAAGAATAATTCCAAAGCGCATCCACGCGTGATAAACGGGATTAAGCGATTTCGGCGCCACCAATGCTAGCAGCACCATCACTCCGCAGATTGCCCAAGGCCACCAAGGTAGAGAATGCCGCCGCAGTAAAGGTACTGCTAAACCGAACAGCACTGCAATCAAGCCGCCAATTAGCAGCCCGAAATCGCGCAAGCCTTTTTTGTCGAGTTTTTTAATTTCGTCGCTCATTAGAAATGGGGAATGGGGAATGGGGAATAGGGAATGGGGAATGGGGAATGGGGAATGGGGAATGGGGAATGGGGAATGGGGAATGGGGAATTAGTTATTAGTTATTCGTTCCAACTAATAACTAATGACTAATGACTAATGACTAATGACTAATGACTAATGACTAATGACTAATCTAGTTCAAATTCATTTTTCCAAGCATCATCTTGTTTCCAAGGAATTTGTTCTGACTTGGGAAGCAAGTAATTTTCCAAAACCAGATAGTCCATTTCGGTTCGCATGAAACAGCGGTAAGCATCCTCTGGAGTGCAAACAATGGGTTCGCCTCGGACGTTGAAAGAAGTATTTACCACAATTGAACAGCCCGATCGCTTTTCAAAATGGCTGATTAAGTCATAGTAGCGAGGATTGGTTTCTTTGTGCACAGTTTGAATGCGAGCCGAGTAATCGACGTGGGTGACAGCCGGAATTTCCGATCGCGGAATGTTGAGCTTTTCAATGCCAAACAACTGCTCTTGTTCCGCAGTCATGGGAATGCGGAGACTGGATTTGACAGGTGCTACCAATAGCATATAAGGGCTGGAATGGTCAATCTCGAAATAATCCGCAACTCGTTCGGCTAAGATTGACGGAGCAAAAGGTCGAAAAGATTCCCGATATTTAATTTTCAGGTTCATCACGGACTGCATTTTAGCACTGCGGGGATCGCCAATGATCGATCGACCACCCAGAGCCCGCGGCCCAAATTCCATCCGCCCTTGGAACCATCCCACCACATTTCCCTGTTCCAAAATTTCCGCCAACTGCGGCATTAATTCGGCATCGTCCAATCGGTGATAACTGGCTTTGACAGCATCCAAATATTCGATAATTTCTGCGTCAGTAAACCTCGGGCCCAAATATGAGCCGCGCATTTGATCGTGACAAGTTAAATGAGCAACAGACTTCGCTACAGTTGCCACCGCTTGGTTTGCAGTGAGAACTTCAGTCCTCTCCTCAACCGCTGAGTTTGTAGTGATAAGTTCAGTTTTGAGGGATTCTATACTATTTGCTGTCGAGTTGGCGCTCACTGTGCGAGTTTGTTCGCAATACTGATACCAAATCGCCAAAGCCGCGCCCAAAGCACCGCCCGCATCTCCCGCCGCCGGCTGAATCCAAATATCTTTGAAAATACCTTCCCGCAAGAGTCTGCCGTTAGCAACACAGTTGAGAGCAACGCCGCCGGCCATACAAAGATAATCAACATCCAATTCTTTTTTAACTGTTCTGCAAAGTCGCAAAACAACTTCTTCGGTAACAACTTGAATGGAAGCTGCAATGTCCATTTCCCGCTGTGTCAATTTTCCTTCAGCTTGACGCGGCGGCCCTTCAAACAGTTCGTCAAACTTCTTGTTTGTCATGGTTAAGCCAACTGTATAGTTGAAATAATCCATGTTCAAACGAAAAGTTCCGTCATCTTTGAGGTCGATTAAATAGTTGAGAATCTTGTCTACATACTTGGGTTCGCCGTAAGGAGCTAAACCCATGAGTTTGTATTCACCAGAGTTAACTTTGAAGCCGGTGTAATAGGTGAAAGCTGAATAAAGCAAACCCAAGGAGTGGGGAAAATCGATTTCCCACTGAGGTGTAAGTTGGTTCCCATCTCCCAACCAAACTGAGGTTGTTGCCCACTCGCCCACGCCGTCGAGGCACAAAACGGCTGCTTTTTGAAACGGGCTGGGGAAAAATGCGGATGCTGCGTGGGATTGGTGGTGTTCGGTAAATAGCAGAGATGGCAGTTTATTCGTTTTGCAGTTTGCTATTGCTGCCAAATCTCTTTTGAGCATGGTTTTGAGGTAAAGCTTTTCTTTGAGCCATATCGGCATGGCTGCTAGGAAAGAGCGAAAACCTTGGGGTGCGTAGGCTAAATAGGTTTCGAGAAGGCGCTCGAATTTGACTAAAGGTTTGTCGTAAAAGACTATTCGATCGAGCTCCCGCAAATCTATGTTCGCTTCTTTCAAGCAATAAACGATCGCATTCTTAGGGAATCTGGCGTCATGCTTTTTGCGGGAAAATCTTTCTTCCTGCGCTGCTGCTATAATTTCTCCGTCGCGAATTAAGGCTGCGGCGCTGTCGTGATAGTACGCCGAGATTCCAAGTATGTTCATCGCTCTCCTCACAAATCGCAATGCGTTTGCTTTTGACTATTTAGAATAGCTAACGATTATAGCTGCTTCAGTGCTGATTGGGAATTTAATTTTGCGATCGCCTCTAATTTTACCTGGATCGATGTCGGTGGGAAGCCCTCGGACGATCGGCTGTTAGACAGCATTTAAGTTAGCGCCGGCTTATCCTGCGCCCCCAAGCTCTGAAGTAAGTTACCACCGGGAATTGATAAAATTCACCTACCAACCACAGCACAATGCCTAAATGGGACAAAAAAGCTAAGCCTGTCCAAGCTAGGGGCAGCCACGACAACCGGCTGCCGGGAACCGGGGGAAAATAGTAAGCTGAAAGTCCCAGCAAGGTAGTGGGAAGGAAAATTAGACCAATAGCCGCTGCCCAGTAGGGCCATCCGAATTCTACGCCTTCGAGGTGGGCTCCTATCCACTGTTTGCCGTTCCAGTGCCAAGTTACGGGCGGTTGGCGATCGGCCATTTGGAGCGATTGTCTTTCAACGCTTGCGGTATAAATGTGCTGGCAGAAGTTGCAAGCTAGGGCGTCCATCAGTGCTAGGGTGGAAATTTGACCGGTGCGGCACACGGGACAGGGATATGTATCTTGAGGGTTGAAAGGTCGGGTTGATTTTTTGAAAATCTGCATAGATCAGGCTGTTTGTCAAGAGATTGAGCGATCTTAACAAAGTACAGAGATTATGGGTTAGCTGATGGCGGTTTTTGTATCTAGGTGGTGGGTAATTTAACAGGTTTTTTCAAGCCTACTCGCCCTTACAGGTTAATGCGGGTTGATATTAGACCTCTCCAATAATTATTATTGTGGAACAGGCATCTTGCCTGTTCAAGACTGGCAATTCTTGCGATGTCTATTGAATGATTGGGATTAATTGCGGTGATTGTTGCTGTACCGAATTCTGGCTCCTGCCCAGTGAAGTTTTTCCCTCAAAGTGTTGAAATAAGAATAGTTTTCCCGCAAAATGATAAACTTGGCTTCGCAGTCCGCCCTCCGCACGTCTACGCGGTGTCCTGGCCAAATTGCAGTACCCAAAATGCCGTCTGTCCAGAGTTTGGTACTGAGTTCGTAATCTGCTAAAGGCCAAATGCTGACGACTGAACCGGGCGGGAGGACGATCGCCCGACTGGATAAACTCAAAGGGCAAATTGGAGTAACTGCGATCGCCTCCATTCCTGAGTGCATAATCGGCCCGTTGGCAGATGCAGTGTAGCAAGTCGAACCAGTGGGAGTTGCCACAATTAAACCGTCGCCTTGATATTGATCAACTACTTCGCCGTCAACTTCCATTTCTAGAATACAGCTCGGCATTCGATCGGCTGAAGCAGGTTTGACACACATTTCATTTAGTGCCAAAAATCGATCGCTTTGGGGTTCGAGATTGGTTCTGTTTCCCTCAAAAACTGTTGCCTGCAACATCATCCGCGTCTGCACAGCATACCTGTCTTCCGCAAGTCTGTCCCAAATCTCCTCAGTCTTTTGGAAATCCTCAAAAGACTCGGTTAAAAAACCCAGATGTCCCCCCACATTCGCTGCCAAAATCGGGATGCCGTCAGCCGCCAAATTCCGCGCTGCAGCTAGGGCCGTACCGTCGCCCCCCAGAACTACCGCTAAATCAATTGGGGTATTACTAGAAGCTAAAAACACCGGATACGGGTTATCTTTCGGGCCACTGGGCCCCATTAAAACCTGACACCCGCGACTTTCTAATTGGCGGGCACATTGTTCTGCCCACCTCTGGCTGAGGGTATCTCTGGCTTTGTGGGCGATAATTACTTGTTTTAGTTGCACAACCTATCGATTTTAGATTTTAGATTTTAGATTTTAGATTTTTAGATTTTAGACTGAATTGCCGCGACCGGGACGATCGCACTGTACATCGATTTTAGATTTTAGATTTTAGATTTTAGATTTTAGATGATTAGATTTTAAACTGAATTGCCGCGACCGGGACGATCGCACTGTACATCGATTTTAGATTTTAGATTTTAGATTTTTAGATTTTAGACTGAATTGCCGCGACCGGGACGATCGCAGTGCACATCGATTTGAGATTTTAGATTTGGGATTTTAGATGATTAGATTTTAGACTGAATTGCCGCCACCGGGACGATCGCACTGTACTCGGAAAAATATTATTCCGATGCCACAGGGCATCTCCCGTCGGAGACTCTCCCTCTGGTTTATAGCAATTCCAAAAAGTAATCCAATTTTTTGAAAGATCCAAACCCTTATCTCATCTGTCATTTCCAATACTTTAATCGAAAATCTAAAATCAAAATCTGTCATTTCCAATACTTTAATCGAAAATCTAAAATCTAAAATCTAAAATCGTATTACCCGTCGCTGCGCCTGGATTTGGGCCGTGGCCAGATAATGCTGGAATCGGCCGCGAGTAGGCTAGAAACTGCGCTGGCCCCAAAGCGGTTGAGGTGGCTGGGGTCAACAAAATAGTCATTACGGCCAGGCCACCGCTGCGACAAGTCGCGGAAAGCGAAGCCTTTTTGCCGCGAGAGTTGCTGCATTCGCTGCCGAAACTGCTGTTCTGCCCGCAGTCGAGTTCCGTCTAAGTAGTCGTCGGTGAGGGGCAAATTGACGAAAATCAGGGGAATTTTGCGAGCTTTGGTAAATGCTACAACTGAATTAAAGGCTGTTGCTTGTTTGCCTCCGAGGTTGAAGTTTTCGTAGTCGCGATCGTACAGGCCTGAAACGTAAGCGCGTTGTCGATAATAAGTGTTGGGATTGTACTTGCCCGACATAGCCATGAATCCGTTGGAGTCGATCGAATCTGCCAATTGGTTGAGTTGTCTGATGGCTACTGTTGTGCGTCGCGAGACTGGAATCAATTCTGCTTTTTGGGTTGCTGCATCTGCTGCGATCGGTTTTAACTCATATTTTGCAGCATTTGAGGCAACGGGCAAGATGGCCGTTCCACTAGAGAGGGATTTGATTGGGGGGAGTAGGGGTTGGGTGTCAGCAACGGGCAAGATGCCCGTTCCACTAGAGAGGGATTTGATTGTGGGGAATAGGGGTTGGGCATCTTGCCCGCCCCTAAAAGGTTGATCTACAGAGGTAAATGCTTTGCGGAAATTGTTGTTAGCGCAGGGCTGCGGGAATCTGTAACACGCCGGAATCTCGTTGGGTTCATCGGATGGCAGTTCGGGGCGAATGCCTGCTGCTAAAAGTTGGCTGCCTTCAGAATCGACGATCGAATTAAAAGTGCGATCGTCCCGGCCGCTGTTAAATGCCCGCACGCCGTCTGCCCAGATAATCATTTGAGGCAAATGACCGGGCTTCAAAAGTCGCCGCAGTTGAAAGTCAACTACTTGTGCAGTTGCGCCGTTGACTGAAAAGTTAAATACTTTTAAGCCCCGCCGGCCTCTTTGGGCCAAAGATTGTTTTAGCTGTTTGGGATCGACGCCCTGCAATGCGCGGGAACTGCCGACAATCAAAACATCTGGTGGGCCGACTGTGGCAACGTAGGATAGGTAAAGTTGGAGTTGTTCGTTGAGTAAATCGCTGCTGAAGCTGACTGTACTGGCTTGCGATCGGGTGGCGCTAGCTTGCTGCTGGGAATAAACGAGGTTTCTCATGTACTCGATTACTTTTTTCTCCGCAAACGCCCGTCTGGGACTGCCGGGGGGAACCGCTTGCATCCAGGCGACGGCCTGCACCCACAGGGCGGCTACTTCGTCCCAGTCTTGTTTTGAATTGGCTGATTGAGCCAAATTAGAAGCTTGGGTGGCAAAGTTAATTGACTCCGTGAAGGCGTCGTTTTGCGCGCAAGAGGGAAGGCTGAGGGATTTTCTGGTTTTGTTGCGGTTTTGAGCTAACAGAGACGTTGGGGCCTGCGCTAGGACGGCGGATTCGTCGATCGAACCCGATGGCGCTGCGGTGTTGGGCGGCTTCGTTGACGAACATCCCAAAGTTACGGCTAATACAGCCGCTGCGGCGCAGGTACGTTTGAGGATGCTGGTGCTGATGCTAGCAATGTAGCGGCGAATCATAAAGCTTTCAGCGATCGCGAAACATTAATAGATATTACCGCAAGCGGCCATTCCTCGGCAGCCGCGATCGTGACTTTTGAGTATTTATGTATGGGATTCGATGACTGCTTCGGCTTGCAGGGCGATCGACCTCAATTTATCCAATGTATCCTGGTTCGCACTCTCCCACAACCCCCGCTGACGAGCTTCTAGCAATCTTTCCGCCATATCTCGCAGTGCCCAAGGATTGTTTTCTTGAATAAATGTCTGGACTTTCTCATCAAAAATGTAAGCCTCTGCGATTCCTTCATACATAAAATCCTCTACACAATTTGCCGTAGCATCGTAAGCAAACAAAAAATCAACAGTTGCTGCAATTTCAAACGCGCCTTTATAACCGTGTCGCATCGCCCCTTCTATCCATTTGGGATTTACCGCCCTGCTGCGATAAACCCGCGCAATTTCTTCCCGCAGTTGTCGGACTTTCGGATTCTCAGGAATCGAATTATCTCCAAAATAAGTTTCAGGATTTTTGCCTTGCAAATTGCGAATTGCGGCCGTCATTCCCCCTTGGAATTGATAATAATCATCCGAGTCGAGGATGTCGTGTTCGCGGTTGTCTTGGTTTTGCAGAACTATTTGCATTTGGCCGAGGCGTTTTTCAAATGCTTCGGGTGCAGAACATCCCCATTCACCCCCCCTAGCCCCCCCTTGTAAAGGGGGGGGACAAGAGTTGGAATTAGCCTCAGAACTTAATTCACCCCCCCTAGCCCCCCCTTGTAAAGGGGGGGGACAAGAGTTGGATTTAGCCCCCCCTTGATAAGGGGGGGTTGGGGGGGTATCCCCTGGTTGTAAAGGAAAGGAATTAGATTTAGCCCCCCCTTGATAAGGGGGGGTTGGGGGGGTATTCTCTGGTTGTAAAGCAGAGGAATTAGATTTAGCCCCCCCTTGATAAGGGGGGGTTGGGGGGGTACTTGTATAAGCGTAACTGCTCCAATTAATGTAAGCTTTTGCTAAATCGCTGTCGTCTGTCCAGTTTTGAGCTTCAATTATGCCTTGAAGTCCTGCGCCGTAAGCACCCGGTTTTGAGCCAAATACTCGAAATTGCGATCGCCCTTGCGCCTCTTCCTGACTCAAACCTGTAGATTCCCAATACAAAATCTCTTCCTTCACTTGTGCTGCTAAAGGGTTGTTTTCTGCCGATTCGTCTAAATCTGCCACAGCTTTTACCGCACTGTCAAACAAATCAATTAAATTAAAAAAAGCATCGCGGAAAAAGCCAGAAATTCGCAAAGTAACATCAACGCGCGGCCGCCCCAAAACTGAAACTGGCAAGATTTCAAAATCTACAACCCGGCGCGAAGGGCCATCCCAAACAGGTTGAACTCCTATCAATGCTAGGGCTTCGGCGATGTCGTCTCCTCCCGTCCGCATGGTGGATGTTCCCCACACTGACAAACCCAAAGTTTTCGGATATTCGCCGTTTTCTTGGGTGTATCTTTCGATTAAATTTTCAGCAGCAACTCTGCCAACTCTCCAGGCGGTTTCTGTGGGAATGGCGCGGATATCTACGGAGTAAAAATTGCGACCGGTGGGCAATACATCTGGTCTGCCGCGAGTGGGCGCGCCGGATGCGCCGCTTGGTATGTGTCGCCCATCTAACCCGCGCAAAAGGTTGGTAATTTCTTGGTTTGTTTGGAGGAGTGAAGGCAAAAGATAGTTATTGATCCAGTCTAATTCTTGTTGGGTTGCTTCTCCTGTTTGGATATTGTTAACCGCAGATGAACGCGGATTAACGCGGATGTTTTCGATTAAATTATCTACTAATTCAGCGGCTTTTTGTTCTAGTTCTGCTGTTAAATCGCCTGCTGTGCGGTGCTGAATTATCGACGTTGGATCGCAGGTTAAAGGGTCGAAATCGTAGCCTGAGTCTTCTGCTAGGGCGCGGGTTAAGCCCGATCGCCCGTTGGTGGGATGGCGGGCGATCGCAATTATCAAATCTCTCAACTGTCTACCTTCGGGACACTGCCCGAAAATGTGCAATCCGTCGCGAATTTGGGATTCTTTGAGTTCACAAAGATAGCCGTCTGTGCGGGTGATAAATTCTGTAAATTCCGATTTATTTAGTTGTATTCCTAAGTCTTTATCTAAGTTTTCTTTGTTGGTGAGGGCGAGAATGCGATCGCGAATCATGGGCAATCTGGACGGATCTAAACTTTGGGCTTCGCAATACTCATCAATTAAGGTCTCCAACTGCTGCAAAGGCCCATAGAGTTCGGCGCGAGTCATCGGCGGTGTCAGGTGGTCGATAATCACAGCTTGCGATCGTCTTTTTGCTTGGGAACCTTCCCCCGGATCGTTGACAATGAAGGGATAAAAATTCGGCATCGCGCCTAACGCCACTTCTGGATAACATTTGTTAGACAATGCTATACTTTTACCGGGAAGCCATTCTAAATTTCCGTGTTTTCCAGCATGAATTATAGCGTCAATTCCCAATTTTTCTCGCAGCCAGTAATAGTAAGCTAGATAATTGTGGGTAGGTTCTAAGTCGGGGGCGTGATAATTTAACGCGGGGTCAAGTTCGTATCCCCGCGATGGTTGAATTCCTACAAATACATTACCAAACTGAATTCCCGGAATCGGAAAAGACCTATTGTTACTTATAAAATCTTGTGCATAGCTTCCCGGAAGCCCCCATCTTTTACAAATCCCATCTTGCACTTCCTGCGGCAAAGTAGCAAAATATTCTTCATATTCTGCCAAATCCAAAGATTGATGAACAGGCCGCAATTCGCGTCCTTCCGGGTCATTTGTCACGCCCGAAGTCAGGAGTTCAATTAACTCGTTGCCGCTAGCGGGTATGTTTTCAATTTGATAGCCAGCTTGCTGCATAGCTTTGAGGATTTCGACACAGCTAGCGGGTGTATCTAAGCCGACGCCGTTGGCTAAGCGGGCGTTGCGAGTGGGGTAATTTGCTAGAATTATGGCGATGCGTCTGTTGGCGGCTGGGGTTTGTTTCATCTTCACCCAATTAGCGGTTAAATCTGCTACAAATGAAATGCGATCGCCCGCGGCGACATAACCCACTACATCTGTTTCTAATTCGCTGTTCCAAGTCTGTACGGCTTTAAAAGAAACAGCCCTAGTAATGATTTTTCCATCTACTTCTGGCAATGCTACATTCATCGCCACATCGCGGGGCGAAAGTCCCTGAAGTTCCGTTTCCCACTGTTCCAAACCGCCACCGCTGAAGATTGCTTGCAATACAGGAACATCTAAGGATTTTAAGCTGTTTTGTTCCGGTTCTTGACTGCTGAAACCGGAGACTGCAAAACTTGTGGTATTGAGCAATAATTGAATTGGTTCTGATTCTTTTGGTTTAAAATACTCTAGCAATTCTATTTGCAAATCAGGTTCCCGCAGAGAAGACACAAAGACGGGAACTGGGACTAAGTTTCGCTCGGCTAGAGCTTGACAAAGTGCATCAATTGGTGCTAAGTTTCCTGATAAATAATGAGCGCGATAAAATAAAATTCCGACCGTAGGGGCGGTGCCCCCGTGCCCGCCCTCGCCGTGCCTTTTAGGGAGTGTTTCCAAACCCGGAGATCCCCCCCAGCCCCCCTTAATAAGGGGGGAGCAAGAAGTTGTCAAAGTCCCCCTTATTAAGGGGGATTTAGGGGGATCTGAATCGGGTTGTAAACCCGGAGATTCCCTCCAAACCTCCTTAAGAAGGGGGGAGGAAGAAGTTGTCAAAGTCCCGCTTGTTAAGGGGGATTTAGGGGGATCTGAATCTGGTGATAAACCCGGAGATCCCCCCCAGCCCCCCTTAAGAAGGGGGGAGGAAGAAGTTGTCAAAGTCTCCCTTGTTAAGGGGGATTTAGGGGGATCTGAATCGGGTGGTAAAGTTGCAAAACACGCCCGCGCCTGTCCGTCCCAATCATAAATTCCGACGCGGGAAACTGTTTGAGGTAGTGGCGGGTTGTAAGCAGTTTTCAGGCAAGTATCGGCGGCAAATTTTAGTGCATTAACAAAGTTTTGGACTCCGCCTTCTGTGAAATAGCGCCACAGTTGATTGACTGCTGACAGCGATACATTGGAATGGCTGATTAAATCGGGATCGGGACTGTCTTCTCCCGGCATTACAATCAGTGATGCGTTAGTTTTCTGCACCGTTTCCCGGAGAATTTCTAAGCCGTAAGACCAATAAGAACGCCCTCCTAACAGTCTTAATATTATTACCTCTGCGCGTTCTAAAACTTCTTCGGCATAAGTATCAATTGTTAGTTGTTGCTGCAACTGAAGCAGGTTTACTGCGCGAAGTTTGGGGAAGGCTGCCGGCATTTTGGATGCAGCGACTGCGAGTGTTTGAATGTCGGTGTCAGCAGCACTAATAAATACTATTGGTGCGGGGGTTTGCTGAATAAAAATTACTCCTTCGGCTTGGGGGTTCCAGCCTCCTGGTGTTGCGGCTATTTTGTGCATTAATTTTTAGTTTATGTTGATAAATAACGAAAGGTGCGATCGCTCTTAGTATAACATGACTTATTTTCAATCCGGTTGTATTAGAATATTTGAACCGCAGAGGGCGCAGAGTACGCAGAGGAAGAGAAGAGAGAGATGGATGATTTCGAGTTTCTGAGGTTTTAAGCTATAAACTGATAAATAAAACTCCCAAAATCATAATTCCGGCCCCTAATAATCTTTGTTGAATATCTTTTTCCTTAAAAATTAAATGACCGAACAATACACCCATTAACACGCTAGTACGCTTAATCGCGATCACTTGCACTACGAAAGTTAATGTCAAAGCTTGCATTTGAAAAAGGACTCCCATAGCATTTAAAGACCCCATAGCAGCTAGCATTGGTAATTGTTTGAGAATTTTTCGCCCTGGATTTGGGGTTTTGTGCAATAAAACTGGCAGTAGCAAGACACTGATTGTACCAAACAAAGAGAATAACCAAAAAATAGGGGAGGAATTTGTAACTCCTATTTTGTCAAAATTTGAGGCAATACTCCATAGCAATGCGACGATTAACATCAATTTTGGCCCGGGTTCATCCAGGAGTGCTTTGAATGGGGCTAAATATCCTTTAGATTTCTCTTTTATATTTAATAAATAAGAGCCGAGTACGATTAGTAAAATGCCAATATAATCAAAGATTTTGGGATATTCCCCGACAATTAATGGTGAAGTTACCAACATAAATAATGGTGTCAAAGCTACCAGCGGGAGTGTCAGGGATAAATCTGATACTTTGATGGCTTTGATGTAGAGGAGGGATGTGACAGCGTTGATGCTACCTCCGATTAATAGGGCGAGCCAAAATTGAGAGTTTAATGCCGGAATTCCTGTATAAACTACCCAGGGAATCAAAAAGATGACTGAAAAAAATGAGAGAGACCAAGCGACGACATATTCGTCACTTTTTTTGAGGTTTTGTTTCCCAAAAACGTCTTTTACGGCTTCAAAGAAAGCGGTCAAGAGTCCTAAAATTAACCAAGTCATCCTAAATATGCGCTCCTGACTCGCTCGTCGTTTAGCAAATCTGCTCCAATACCTGTGAGAGTAATGTTACCAGCTTCTAGCACGTAACCCCGATCGGCAATTTGCAGTGCTAAACTGGCGTTTTGTTCGACTAAAAGGATTGTAACGCCTGTGGAACGCAGGTTTTGAATAATTCCGAAAATTTCTTTGACGATCGCGGGTGCTAAGCCTAAACTAGGCTCGTCTAATAATAGCAGCTTCGGGCGCGACATCAGAGCGCGGGCGATCGCCAGCATTTGCTGTTCCCCGCCGCTGAGGGTTCCTGCTAGCTGGCGGCGCCTTTCTGCTAGGCGCGGAAATATCTCAAATTGGCGCTCTAAATCGGCTTTTACTGCCACCGAGTCCGATCGAATATAGGCCCCCAATTCTAAGTTAGTTAACACCGTTTGCTGCGCCAAAACCCTCCGCCCTTCTGGACTGTGGGCGATTCCCAACTTCACAACTTCGTGAGCTTGGCGGCGGCTAATATCGCGCCCGCTATAAATAATTTGTCCTTGTCGCAAATTAACTATTTTAGAAATAGCTCTCAATGTGGTACTTTTGCCCGCACCGTTGGCGCCGATGAGACTGACAACCTCGCCCGCATTAATCGTGAGATTAATATTTTGTATGGCTTGAATTCCGCCATAATTTACGGAAAGATTCTTGAGTTCTAATAGGATATTTGGGGTTATTTTGGGTGGGATATCGTGCATTTTCTGTGACTTTGAGTTTGAGGTACATTGCGATTTAATGTTGGGTGGGGGCGGGTTTATGAGATTGTTATTTTTAGGCAATTATTGTCGGTGAACCCGCCCCTTGTATCTTAAAAGAGTGAGTCAGGCGATTGCCACGTCATTGATTAGATCATACCGACAAGTGGGCG
>NZ_JAUBUB010000025.1:35005-60931 GCF_036705265.1 Microcoleus sp. B4-C2 | reverse complement strand
CCCGCCCGTCCAAAAAGGACGGGCGGGACGCCCATCCCACTTTCAAGAGTGGAAGTTATTTAATTCTCATTCCTAAGTAGGTGCAAATAAACCTCCCTGTGGGGAGGAGGGGGGCTGAGTGCAGCAATAAACTGGCAGCTTTGATATATCTTTGCTTAACCCGCCACTACAAAATATTATTAAAAACACCGTTGCTGCGTTCCAAACTATCTAAGTCAAAATCGACCCACTCATCATCCGCTGATATCTCCGCTCCAATTCATCCCGCACCACCGGCCACTGATTCAAACTTTCATCATTCTCAATTACCATTTGAGCCGCCGCCCTCGCCAACTCCAAAACCTCCTGATCCTCAACCAAACTCGCCAAAGCAAAATCCGGCAAACCCGACTGCCGAGTTCCCAAAACCTGACCAGGCCCGCGCAATCTCATGTCCATTTCCGCAATAAAAAAGCCATCTTGAGATTGTTCTAAAACCTTCATTCTCTGCATAGCTTCCGCAGTTTTGGAACCGGGCATTAACAAACAATAAGAACGGTTGCTGCCCCGACCGACTCTACCCCGCAATTGGTGTAGTTGCGACAGTCCAAAACGCTCAGAATTTTCAATTAGCATTACCGTGGCATTCGGCACGTCTACTCCCACCTCGACCACAGTAGTAGATACTAAAATATCCGTTTCTTTGTCCCGAAACTTTGAAATTGCGTCATCTTTGTCGGCACTGCTCATTCTCCCGTGCAGCAAACCCACCTTAAACTCAGGAAATACACTTTTTTCAAGTTTCTCTTTTTCCTCAATTGCCGATCGCACATCCAACTTTTCCGACTCCTCCACCAGTGGTAGCACCACATAAACTTGACGCCCGCTAGCCACTTCCCGCCGAATCAAATCGTAAGCTTGTATGCGTTCTTTGGCAGACAGTACAGTGGTTTGAATCGCCTGCCGGCCGGGGGGAAGTTCATCAATTTGACTCACATCTAAATCCCCGTGCAGCGTCAGCGCCAGCGTCCGGGGAATGGGAGTTGCCGTCATCGTCAAAACGTGGGGAGCTTCGCCTTTTTGCTGCAATTTAGCGCGCTGCTGCACACCGAATCTGTGCTGTTCGTCAATTACCGCCAAACCCAATTTATGGAAATTCACTGTATCTTGAATCAGCGCGTGAGTTCCCACTAAAACGGGCAATTCTCCGGTTTCTAACTGGTTGTGAATTTCGCGGCGCTTGGCTACTTTTGTCGAACCAGTTAACAGTTCGACAGACAAGTGCATCAAGTTAAACCAACCTACCAATTTGCGGTAATGCTGTTCTGCTAAAACTTCAGTCGGCGCCATTAAAGCGGCTTGATAGCCGGATTGAATTGCTGCTAGCATTGCCACGACAGCTACTACGGTTTTGCCAGCGCCGACATCGCCTTGCACTAATCTATTCATCGGTTGCGACGAAGCTAAATCGTTGAGGATGTCATTGATGACTCTTTCCTGAGCATTAGTCAAGGCAAAAGGCAAGATTTCATAAAAATGTTCGATCAATTTGCCAGTAGGAAGGATGACTGCACTAGCTTGAGCTTTTCTTTGGGTTTGGCGGCGCTTTAAAAGTCCTAATTGCAGGTAGAAAAATTCGTCAAAAACTAAGCGACGGCGGGCGGCGGCCAAACAATCTCGATCGAGCGGAAAGTGAATATTAGTCACGGCATCGGCTAAACCCATTAAACCGTAACGCTCGCGCAAATCCTCTGGTAGCGATTCTGGCAACATTTTCGCCGCCGGCATTGCAGCCAAAATCGATCGCCTCACCGAACCAGCATCCACCCCTTCCGTCAGCGGATAAACTGGTATCAGGCGGCCGACTTTCATTGATTCGATCGCACCGCCGGAGTCGTCTAATACTTCTAATTCAGGATTTTCTAAAGTAATTCCATATTTACCCTGCTTCACCAACCCGGAAGCTGCCAGCACCGCACCTGTACAATACTCGCGCTTTTTGAATTCTTGCCAACCGCGATTGCTGTAGCGAGGGCCTGCAAAAAAACGACTAATTTTTATCTCTCCGGTGCGGTCTTTTAAAATTACTTCTAATATGGTTAATTTCTTATTCTTCGGACTAGAAAAGCAATTGCAGCGCTTTACTTCTGCGATTAAAGTGACAGTTTCCCCAGCTACTAGCTCGCGAATTTGTACTTGCTTTGCATAGTCGATGTGATTGCGGGGATAGTAGTAAAGCAAGTCATATACAGTGTATAAACCCAGTTTTGCTAAGCGGTTGCCGTTGGCCGGGCCGATGCCGGTGACGCGGGTTAACTGTTGGTCCAGAGTCAGGCTGGGCGGTGGGGGTGCTGTACTCAGGGGTACTGTTCGGGGAACGGAAAGTGCTGGGGCGGTTGGTTCAGAAGCGTTTGCGGGTCTGACTTGTGCTACTTGTTCTTGCTGGTGGCGAGTTTCTTGTTCCCAAACTTGCTCCATTTGCCTCAGAAAACTGACCGTAATGGCGATCGAATGTTGGCGCTGTTCGAGATCCTTCTGAGGGTAGATGTCAAATTCAGCGGCTAGTTGTCTGGCTCGATCGCGCGCCGAAGCCGCCACAGAACCTGCCAACTGTCTCAAACTCAGGCCCAGAAACTCGCTGAAGCGGTATTGACTGCCTTGGATGTCGTTAAATCCGCGATCGGCTTCTACTGAAAGAGCTTTTTGCAATCGCTGCCATTCGGGTTGATTATTAGTCATCAGTCATTAGTTATTAGTCATTAGTCATTAGTCATTAGTCATTGGTCATTGGTCATTAGTCATTAGTCGTTAGTCATTAGTTATTAATCATAGCTCAAGAATTCCCGACAACTGACAACTGTCAACTGACAACTGACAACTGACAACTGTCAACTGACAACTGACAACTGTCAACTGACAACTGACAACTGACAACTGTCAACTGACAACTGTCAACTAACAACTGACTAATCTTCAAACCAACTCGATCGCCAAGCCGACTCAGCCTCCACCACAGCAAGTTCCCGCTGCTTTTTCTGGTAATCGCGGCCCAGCGAGTTCAACTTGACAGACAGGTTACGAATTTGCTGACGCCAAGCCGAGGTTCCCGCATCGGCAAACTCTATTTCCGATAGCCGCAGTTTAATCGCTGTAATGTGCAGCGCCCTACTACCAAAGGTTGCTGCCAATTTTCGCGATGCTGATGAGGCATCGGTTTCAATGATTAAGTTTAATAAGTTAGGCGGCCCGGCAACACTATCGCCGGAGGATTCAGCTTGAGAAGCAGCTTCTAGAACAGGTTCTGGCAATTGACTCGGCAAGATTCCCGACTGTTGCAGCAAGCGGTTGGTGTCGCGAGAAAGCAGCTTGAGTATATGGACGATCGACTTTTCAATACTATTTTGCCAGCGTGCCAAACTTTCAGGGGAATTGGCGTTTGGCAATTGATAATTTGCCAATGAAAATAGATAGTTAATCGCGGAAACTTGGTTTTTTTCCTTTTCGTCTTCTTCGTCTTCCTCTTCTTCCTCTTCGTCTTTGTCGAAGTCGTCTTCGTCTTCCTCTTCGTCTTCGTCTTCCTCTTCCTCTTCCTCTATTTCTTCCTCTGTTTCTGATTCAGTCACCAGCGATCGCAATTTTTCCTCCGACGCCACAGCCAAAGCCTTTACAGACTGCTGCATTTTTTGCCGCGCCTCGAAGGACAACTTGAGAAACGACTCCGGTACTGCTTGAGTGCAAAGGTGATAGCAAGCCAAAATTAACTGCTGCCGCACCGCTTGTCCCAACGCAGTTAAATAACCTTCGTAGGTACTGCGAAACTCCATATTCAAGGCTGCTAAAGCCTCTTCGAGTCCTGCCAAATCTTGCTCTATTCTCTCTCTTGGTCGCACCATATCTCTCGTATAAAATTAAAATAAGCTAATCCACTTTTAAATTCCATGGTCAAATAAATTTTCACTTTTGTGGCGTCGGCAGCCGATCCCGCCCTCAACAAAAAATTTAAATGCACAACAGCTTAAGACTTACGCAAATTTTCACTTTTTACGCTGTCTGTAGTAGTAAGGCTTGCAGTGATCGGCCTACAAATATAGTCTGTCCATAAGTCCTATAAAAATTAAAAATTAAAAATGCAAAAAATCAAGTTTTCACATTTTTAATTTTTAATTCTCAATCTTAATTGGGATTATTGAACACCCATTTGGGCTGCCACTTCATCGGCAAAGTTAGCTTCTACCTTTTCAATGCCTTCGCCCAAGACAAAACGCACGAAGCGGCGCACTTGGATATTTTCTCCAATTTGGGCGATCGTTTGTTTCACCAACTCTTCCACCGAGATATTCTGATCTTTAATAAAAGGCTGATCCATCAAAGATAACTCTTTCATGCGCTTCTCAATCCGCCCTAGAACAATCTTTTCTTTGATGTTTTCCGGCTTGTTGCCCAAGTCATCTTTGCCCATTTCAATTGCCTTTTCTCTTTCGACAACTTCGGCGGGGATATCTTCAACTTTCACGTATTCCACATTCGGGCAAGCTGCAATTTGCATCGCAATATCCCGCACCAACTTTTGGAATTCTTCGCGACGTGCCACAAAATCTGTTTCGCAGTTAACTTCTACCAGCACTCCCACGCGGCCACCCGTGTGAATGTAGCTACCTACAAGCCCTTCTGAGGCAACTCGTCCACCTTTTTTACCCGCCGAAGCCAGACCTTTTTTCCGCAGCCACTCGATGGATGTTTCCATATTGCCTTCGTTTTCAACGAGGGCTTTTTTGCAGTCCATCATGCCCGCGCCAGTTTTTTCGCGCAGTTCTTTAACAAGTTTTGCAGATATGTCCGCCATCTTCTTTAAGTTCCCAATCAAAATTAGTTATTAGTCATTAGTCATCAGTCATTAGTCATCAGTCATTAGTCATCAGTCATTAGTCACTAATTTTAATGTTAATGATTAGACCAGAGTGAAGAAATACCCAGTCGATTTTAGTACCGACTTTGTAGGTGTAGCGCCAGAATTAATTCTGGCCCTGACACAATGAATGCTTTTGCCAGAGCTCTACTAATGACTTAGACTCGTGCTATAGCAATCCTAAATGATTATACTCGTTACCAGGCTCTGCCTGGTAACGCATATCCGGAGGCTCTGCCTCCATAGTCTCCGCCGAGGCAGAGCCTCTGGACATCGGTTCCCAGGCAGAGCTTGGGAACCAGTTAACCAGTTATTGAAACTGATTTAGGATTGCTATATGTACAATTAAAAATTAAAAATATCAAACTAAAAATAATAATTATTTTTAATTTTCAATCTTTAATTTTTAATTTCCTGGTGTCAGATTCCGAGGGCAATACTAGCTCTCGGTTTCTTCGCCCTCGGCCTCAGCAGCGTCGTCGGGATCTACATAATCGGGGTCATCCAATTCTTCGATTTCGACATCATATTCAGCGCCTTCGTAACCACCTTCGTAGTCGTAGTCTTCCTCAGAGTCGCCGCCCTGCTGACCGTGACGACCTTCGTAGATGGCATCAGCCAACTTGCCGACAATCAGCTTGATCGATCGAATAGCATCGTCATTCGCCGGAATCGCAATGTCAACCAAATCCGGGTCGCAGTTGGTATCCAACAGAGAGACGATCGGAATTCCCAACTTTTGGCATTCCAACACCGCATTATACTCGCGGCGTTGGTCTACCAGCACCACTCCGTCGGGAATCTTCCGCATAGATTTAATCCCGCCCAGATATTTCTGGAGTTTTGCCATTTCTCGGCGCAGCACAGAAGCTTCTTTTTTCGGCAACAAATCGAGGGCGCCGATTTCCTCGCGGCGCTCCAAATCCTTGAGGCGCTCCACGCGGGACTTAATCGTCGTCCAGTTTGTGAGCATTCCCCCCAGCCAGCGCTGGTTGACGTAATAAGCACCGCAGCGTTGAGCTTCTTGGGCTACAATCCCTGCAGCTTGGCGCTTCGTACCCACGAACAAAAACTTTTTGCCTTTTTCTGAGGCCACTCTCATGTACTCGTAGGCGTCTTCCATAAGCTGAGCGGTTTGCACGAGGTCGATGATGTGAACCCCGTTGCGCTCTGTAAAAATGTATGGAGACATTTTCGGGTTCCACCGACGGGTTTGGTGTCCGAAGTGAACCCCTGACTCTAACATTTGAGCCAAACTGACTACTGGCATTGTATTTTTAACTCCTAATTCGGGTTAATCCTCCACCCGGTCGTATTTCTGAAGGTTTGCGCCCTAGAAACACCCGAAAACCCGGATGTGCGAATTTAAACAACTTTTCTAGTTTATCACAGCGCGCGCTACTTTTTCTGACAATTTTATATCACTAGGTTTAAACTCAGATGTTGCACCATTGTCGAGAACGGGCTCTCCGGCCCGTTCCACAAAGAATGAGTTTTCTTGTGGAACAGGCCGAAAAGCCTGTTCCTAAACAAGTAATTGAGAATGGTGCAAGATGTGAGTTTAAATGGGCGGTGGGCACCCGGAGGTGAGATATAGTGCGGGGTACGCACGCTGCGGTTAAAGTTACTTGCAAGCACTTCTTAAAAACAAAAAATCCAAGTGGCAGGTTGTCAAAGCCTTTGTTGGCTTGTGAGACAATGGCGTTGTTGGTGCGCCTCTTGTGCCTTTTACCTTGGATCGAGCTGGTATCGATTTTTTTCGATCGGCAATTCAGTCAGCTTTAGTACCCTGCCCTCTCCATCCGCAAAAATCCCAAAGCTAAAAACGCCATGCCCATACCCATTCTCGTCCTGCTTGAAGTTCTAATTGTCATCGCACTTTCGAGACTTGTAGGTTTAGGATTTCGAGCGATCAAACAACCTCAAGTCATTGGAGAGATTGTAGCAGGAATTATGCTCGGGCCTTCTCTATTTGGCTTAGTTGCACCAGATTTAGCAACAGCACTTTTTCCAGCCGAAGCCGTTCCCTTCCTCAATGTGTTGTCTGAGGTGGGGCTGATATTTTTCATGTTCTTGATTGGTTTGGAACTGAATCCGAAGTACCTCAAAAGCAATTTAGATATAGCGATTTTAACTTCCCACGTCAGCATTCTAGTGCCGTTTTCCCTGGGAAGCTTGCTCGCACTGCTGCTGTATCCCATCGTTTCAAATAATAGCGTTTCGTTTACCGCCTTTGCTTTGTTTTTGGGCGCTGCGATGTCAATTACTGCCTTTCCGGTGCTGGCAAGAATTATTACAGAACACAACTTGCAGAATACCAAATTGGGGACGCTGGCCTTGACTTGCGCTGCGGTAGACGACGTGACGGCGTGGTGTTTGTTGGCGGTGGCGATCGCAGTTACTCGTACTAATTCGATGATCGGTGCTGTGCCGACAATTATTCAATCTTTAATTTACATCGGTTTCATGCTGACTGTAGTTCGCTGGTTCTTGCAGCGGCTTTCCAAGCACTACAACCGTACCGGCAGATTAACACAGTTAGTGCTCTCCGGCATTTACATGGGAGTTTTAGCTTCT
Organism: Microcoleus sp. B4-C2; assembly: GCF_036705265.1. Classification (NCBI taxonomy): domain Bacteria; kingdom Bacillati; phylum Cyanobacteriota; class Cyanophyceae; order Oscillatoriales; family Microcoleaceae; genus Microcoleus; species Microcoleus sp. B4-C2. The sequence goes on along the minus strand of NZ_JAUBUB010000025.1, from coordinate 53,469 downwards.
GCCTTAATTACTGAATTAATCGGCATTCATTTAATTTTCGGTGCATTTTTGCTGGGTGCTGCCATGCCTAAAAATGCGGGATTAACCAGAGAATTAGCTGAAAAAACCGAAGACTTTGTACTAATATTTCTGCTGCCAATATTTTTTGCTTATAGCGGCTTGCGGACTGAAATCGGCTTGCTCAACAGTCCCGAATTGTGGCTGCTGTGCGCCGCAGTTTTGGGAGTGGCAATTGTCGGCAAATACGTCGGCACTTACGTTGCAGCTAGAGTCTGTGGCATCAGCAACCGCGAAGCTTCAGCGCTGGGATGGCTGATGAATACTCGCGGTTTGACTGAACTAATTGTGCTGAATATCGGTCTTTCCTTGGGCGTAGTGTCGCCGCTGCTATTTACGATGTTAGTCATCATGGCTTTAGTGACAACTTTTATGACTTCGCCTCTGTTGGAGTGGACTTATCCAAAACGGTTAATTCGGTTAGATATTTCAGAAGTTAACTCTGAGGATTCAGAATTAGAGGATTTAGAAATGGCTGACAGCAGCGAAGAAACTGCTAATAAATTGCTGCCAACTTATCGAATTTTAGTACCTGTTGCCAATCCCAGCACGCAGAAAGGTTTACTGCGACTAGCCGTAGCGCTGGCGCAGCCGGCTGCTGGTATGGGTGGTGAGGATTTACAGTCGGCGGCGGTTCATCCTCTGAGTTTGATAGAATTAAATGAGGATTATGCCTTTGAAAGTACGCCTGCGGAAGCCGATCGCACTATTGAAGAGCGTCGCTCGAAATTATCAGAATTGATTGATAGTTTGGAAGTGCCGGAGGCACAAAAATTCGTACATCCCATCATTCGGGTTACTAATGATGTAGCCAGGGAGACGGCCCAAATCGCGGAAATAGATCGCGCGGATTTGATTTTATTAGGATGGCACAGGCCAACTTTTAGCAGCAACCGTTTGGGAGGACGTGTCGGCCAAATTCTCAGCAACGCTAAGGTGGATGTAGCAATTTTTGTTGACAGAGGCCGGGAAAGGTTGAATAACTTGTTAGTACCTTACGCGGCAAACATTCACGATGATTTTGGTTTAGAATTGGCGCTGAGACTATTAGTTAATAGCGAGGAACGCCGTTTGACGGTGCTGCGGGTGGCGGTTGACGGGGAAGCTGAAAACAATCTGAGTTACGAGTTTGGGCGAGTGATGGATCAGTTACCGGTTGAGGTGCGATCGCGAATTGAAACTCCGATTGTGGAGGCTGCTGAGCCAATTCAAGCAGTGGTGGTGGCCTCTGCTAATGCTGATTTGACTATTGCGGGTACGAGTCGGGAGTGGGGAATTGAGCGCCAAACTTTGGGACAGTATACTGATGAATTGGCTGTACAGTGTCATTCTTCGCTGCTGATTGCGCGGTGTTACGTTAGAGTGCGATCGCACTTGGCATCGGTACTCAGTCAAACTACTCAGTATTAGTCATGAGTAGGGGCGCACTGGGCATTTTACCCAATTACCGATTACCAATTACCAATTACCAAGATGATGAATCATTTAAGCCTCAAATCACTGGCATTTTACGGGATTGCGATCGGCTCAGTTTCACTGCTGTTTAAAGTAGTAACTGCTTACGGGGAAGCAAATTTAAAGGCGGCCCCGGCAATTGCAGGAAATTATCGCTTCGATCCTAAAAGTTTGCCCGAATGTCTGAATTCTGATGTTTTGGTATTGACAATCGAGCAATCGGGTGTTTATTTGAGCGGTAATTTGCGATCGGGCAGCAGGGAGGGCCGGAAAAAAACAGCCCAAGAGAAACCTTCTCTATTGGGTAAGTGGGAAACTCAAGGATTGAACTTGTCGGGTGCGGTTCCTAATTTAGCGGGTTGCAGCGACTCCACAGCAACCGGTCAAAACAGTTCTGTTAAAATGCGCGGAATTGTGGAGCAAGAAAGCCTCAAGGGAAAAATTAGTCTAACTGATAAGACGGCTGCTACTGATTTTACGGCTCAAAGAGAAGCGGCGGTGCAACCCCAAAAGCAGGAACATTGATTGATCCCAATAGAGAAGAAGAAATGGGAAATGGGTAATTCTTTGTCGCTTTCCGACCGAAAGCATCCAGGATACAAGCCCCCGGATTCATTCCGAAAGCAGACTCAGGACCCAGAAATAAAAAACCTGTATCCGATAAAGGAACCCCAGAATTTATCCGTGGGATCAATGCTTCAATTCTTTAAATCTAAAATCTAAAATCTAAAATCTAAAATCGATTGACTCTCCCCTTCACCCCTCATGAAGCAAGGAATCACAAAGTGGCTGTGGGGGTGAGGGAGTGGGCGATCGAACTCCCGCCGCCGGAGCTCGCCTGTGACGGTCGGTTGCTGCTAAATTAGAAAATATACCTAAAAGTCAATGATAAAAATAAAGTATCCCAGAGAAGTTCTTGGTTGAGAATCTGTCTTGCTCAAGACCCCCCGTGCCCGTATAGTTTGTTTGGAATGGATGTTGCCGTGATATTAATGCCGTCAGAAACTTCGCTTACCCAGTCAAACCCGTTGATTTTAGACAGTTTGCCAGACTTGTCGCCCTCCGATGGGGGATGTTCCCGCCGAGCCAGATTGCAAATTGACTTGATGTTGCTGGCGATCGAAGCCTTGTATCTCGGAGGTGCCGAAGAAATGCTGGCTGTGTCAAAGGACCTGGAATTGGAATCAATTATCAAAAATCGGGTTGCCCTTTGGCTGATGCGTAATACTAACCCGCTGAGACGCTACACCCAGCGCCGCTCCCTTACCATTGTGGAGGCAAAAGCGCTGGTGGCGATCGCCTGCAATATGGCGCGCAAGTTAACCGCCACAATTCGGCAGTTGCTGCTAGACTCGCAGCAATTGCGATCTAAAAATATCCCCCTCAACCAGCACTTGCCGCTGGCCGAGTATTTAGAACGCTTTCGAGCTCACTTTCGATCACGCATGAACCCCAAGCGATCGCTAGTTGCAGCTTACGATTCCGACGACAAGCTCAACGAACTAGCTTTGAACTTGTTGAGCAAACTGCTATTTTGTACAGGCACAGCCGGAATGCAGCGCTTCTGGGTTAGCCTGTTTGATGGAGAAGTTGAATAAAAAATGACTATTAGGCGTCAGTACAGTCTGCCAAATTGCACCCTGGTTCTAGAAGGGTTGAGCGATGGATCGGCAGCCAGCCAGTTAGATATACGGCCGGTGCTTTCCATATTAATGAGCGCTGAATGCTATGTTACAGGTCTTGGCGAACCCCTAAGCGGGGGACGAGACTTTTTTGAAAGCTTGGTGAGGGCCGTCAGCAGCTACGCTCAAGAATTTATGAGCGGAGTGCATTATCCCGATCGCTACGGCCCGAATGTGGGTATGGTGCAGTTACATAGAATTGACGGCAACGTGCATCGGTTGACCGTTCTACCCGCCTCCACAGGCAGCGCAACCCAAATCGATCAAAAAACAGAACTGTCGGCAAAAGTTGATTTGACGACGGTACAGCTATTTGACTTGGTAGAGGCGATCGATCAGTTTTTTGCCGACACGCAGACGCTGCCGGAATTGTCGCTGCAATTAACCCCAATTTCCAGGCGTTATATCAAGTCGGCCGAACCTTTGGCGAAGCGGACTTTGCCTGCTGTCGTGGGGGTATCGAGTTTGGCTTTGGCTGCGATGGCATTTTTCTTGGTGCCGGTGCCCGAAGTCCAGCGGCCGAGAGATCCGGTGCCACAGCCCAATCCAGCGGGCCAGAATCAGGGGACGCCGAATCCGGGCGGATCGGGTTCGCCTAATCCCAATCCCACGCCCCCTGCTGACGGTTTGCTGCCTGGGAATCAAACTCCGAACGCTGAATCGCTTTCGCCGACTCCGATCCCCGCGCCGCTGCCGGACGCTTCACCGTTGGGCACACCGCAGTCGAGCACTTCGCCGGAAAGCACGCCCACTCCTGTTGCTGAAGGTTTGGCAAGCCCAGAGGTGGCAGCCGTGCCAATTACCGATCCAGGGGAAATTGACCTGTTGAGGGGCAAACTTTCCCAGCAAATTGACGGAGTTGTGAAGGATCAGCCTCCGGTTGATGCGGAGTTGGTTTATCGGGTGAGTGTGGCCCAAGACGGGGCGATTGTCGGTTACAAGCCGGAAAATTCGGCAGCAGTCGATCGATCCGAAACGCCGTTGTCGGAGTTGCTTTACCAACCTGTTGGCACCAGGCCACCTGTGGAACCGCTGGCTGATTTCCGCGTAGTTTTGGCACCAGACGGCACTGTTCAAGTCAGTCCTTGGTAATGGTTGATTGTTGACTGTTAACGGTTGGCTGTTGACTGTTAACGGTTGACTGTTGACTGTTGACTGTTGACTGTTGACTGTTGGCGGATACCAAATCCCGCTTAAATCCTCCCTCAATCTCTTAGTCGGCGGAGGCAGACTTGGTTTTTTTAGTAGCGATTTCATATCGTTTCCGGTTGCATCGGTATTGTTCAAATGTCCAAACAGTCAGTTGTCATATCAATTCCGGTTGTATCGGAATGATGAAACCGCTCTTGACACAGAGGATACAGAGAAAGGGAAGAGAGAGATGAATACAGGACGATGCCAACGGATTTGATATCAATCGCCGAATCATCTAGAAACCGATTGCTGATTCAAAAGCCTGTTGGTGCGATCGGCTTAATGTCTGGGTCAAATCCTCCGACTTGATTTGTGCGAATTATCCACAAAAAAGCTCCTTGTTTTAATAAAACTTTGGCTATTTCATCTTGGGTTCGCCTCGGCAGCATTGTTCGGTAACTAATAGCTGTTTTTATCATGGTTGCTATACCTGCAAAAAAGGTTTTTTTCAGTTCCGCATCAATCCCCGCTAATGTCGAATTTTTCCGCCAATCTGGACGGACAATGCCGAGGGGCATTAATACTTTTTCTAAACTCTCTCCTAAAGCTACTAACTGGTGAAATCTTTCGGTTTGTGCGTCGGTGGGATGTGTTTTTAACCAGTCTTGAATCTGAGGATTTGACTCTATTTCGGAAGTGATTTTTTTAATTGTCGCGTAAATTGCCTGACTTGAATCTTGGACGCAAGAAGTTGCTGGCGTGACTAAACTTGCGCCGGTGCCGTCTCCGCTGCGGTAGCGGGCCATCATGATATCTAGCTGCTGGTTTAATTCGGTTAAAGGCGACAAGGTGATGCCGTCAAAATCGTAGTCGCAACACACGCAGTCTAATTTACAGATGATATCGCAAACCGGGCGATCGCCCAACCAGCCGCGCTGCAAGTCTCCCATGTAGCTTTGCCATTTGCTGGAACCGGCAACAATTCCGTCGGGATTGTGGGCGTAAACTTGTTTGTATTCTATGTCAAAACGCAGTTCGCTGGTAAAGCGATCGCGCACTACTTTTGCTACTCCAAAAGCAAAATGTCCGGTGACAATTCCCAGCGGTGGCCGTTCGCCTTTTTTGCCACCGATACCCCCGAAACTGTGAATCACTATCCCGATATCTCCTTCTTGCCAAGGCGAGATTGAAGCGTTTTCTGTAGCATCATTTGGGGTTAACAATACTATTTTTGCTTGCCCTTTTTGTGCTGGTGTATTTTCCCAATTTTGGCTGCTTAAATAAGCGAGAGATTTTTTTAGTCCGAAATGTGTTTCATCTGGGATTAATTGGGCAATTTTGCGGGGTTCGATTGCCTCCACTACAAATATATTGTCTTCGTCTCTTTCGCCGTAAATGTACCAGCCGTCTGGATTTAAGGGCGATTGTTCGATTAGGTGATTGGTAGACCTCGCTACGCCATTTTTGTCTGGCTGTACTTGCGGAATCCGAATTATTTCGGCTGCGCCGTCAAATTGTCGAGATGTTTTGTTGAAATGCCGGACAATAAATTTGTCGCTGTCGCGTTCTTTTCGCTGTAAAATTGTGACTAAGGCGCAGAAACGTCCGATAATTTGTACTGGTTCGCGATCGATCGTGAGTTCGTGGCGATCGCTGCTGCTATAATTAATCGCAATCACGGGCCTCCGCAGCATCACAGTCACGCTGTCATCGAGTCTGCTGCCTGCTAGAGTTTCTAAAGGCCCGACATTTCGCCAGCGGTTTAATCTATCTGGATGGATATTGCCAGATTTTTGACTTTTTTGAGTTTCTTGTGTGAAGTTTATATCTTGACTGACTGCGTGGACAAAAAACTGTACTTCGCGATTTGTACTCCATTTCAAAAATGCTGTTTTGCCAATAAAGTTTTTATATTTTTTTGGTGCATTTATTACTTCAAAAAACACTGTACCGTAGGGCAGCCGCTGTTCGTTTGATGGCAAAATTAAGCGCCCGTGCCAAAGAGCGATCGGCTTGTAGAGATAGGCAACTGATGCTGGATTTTCGCAGATTATCTCCGGCTCAATCGCTCTTGAAATATCGCTTTTGCCTCCAAAAATAGTAGCAGTTAAATTGCCGTCACTTTCTACGAATCTTGGTTCTAAAAAGACCTTTTCATGTGGTAAAATATTGGCGGTTAAATTTCCAGTTTTTTTTGTGAACGAGCTGCCCCAAAAAAGGTGACGGTTCTCCAATTTCGCCTGCAACCAATTGAGAAAAATGCGAATAAAAATAAACGCTGTTAAACCACAAACAACAGTTAAAATAATCAGCCCCAGTACCAAAATGAATTGGTTGAAAGACTGACCTGAAACTAAAAAAATTGTTGGCCAGATTAATGAAAATGCCGCCATAATATCTAAAAACGAGTTTTAGGTTCGATCCAGTCTGTGCTGGCTTGACTGCCGAAAACTAGGGGTTTGTCCTCGGTGACTGCTACTGTTTGCCCTGTCATATCCACTGCACAAAGAGGCCAAGATCGATCGCCCAAATTGCCGGCGCGGAACAGAACTTTTCCGGGACAAACTTGACTCCAACCCAACAATACAGCATGAGTGTAAAGACTGCGAGCGGGAGCAACGGTATAAGTATAATTATCATTTTTGTCCCAAATGACACCGTAGTCGGACATATCGGAAGAGTTGAAAAGTGCTTCAAATTCGCGGGCGAGAATCCGGGAACCGTCTTGATTCCAAGAAACAGGCACTAAAATGGCGATCGTCCCGGACATATCTGTATCATCGCTAGCATACATCCCACTTTCGGCCAGTGGGGAAGCAGCCGCCACTGTTTGCAGTTCGCCGGTTTTGAGATTTTCCACAAACATGACGCTGCTAACCCGACATCGGGAGAATTCCGGCTGTACTTGCAACTCAATTCGACTGTAAGCTGCGTATTGGCCGTTAGTTGATACTAGAGATGGACTGCGATAATAGCGGAGGCCTGTGCCTGCAGTGGAGCTCACTTTAGCATGAGTGGCACTAATCCATTCCCAAGGAACGGGATAAGGGCTATTTAAAGGGTCAGTCATCGGTTTTTTTCCCAAAAGTTTTACTGAATTATCCAACAGATTCAGGCTGGCACGCAACGAACTAGAAACCCGGTTTCTGCCTCGATGCTTCGCCACCAAACCCCAGATTTATAGAAACCGGGTTTCTTTTTTAGATTTGAGATTGGAGGACAAATCTCAAATCTCAAATCTCAAATTTCAAATCGGATAGGTAAGATAGTATCGAAATTAATGTGGTCTGTACACGGAGAGGGATGAAATATGACGCGATCTTTTAACCAAAAACCTTCAATCCCCCCCACTCGCGTCTCCAAGTCGCGGGGAAAAGGTTTGCTTGTACTGTCGCTGATTTTTCGACTGCTGCTGCTGGGGGTGGGTAGCGGTTTTGCGTGGGTTTTGGGGATGGCGATCGCTCAAATTTATCCGTCAGGGGCGACGGAGATGCCGCTGGCAGAGAGATTGCTGCGTGTAACTCAAAATTTGACCTCCAGCCCGAAACGCGCCCCAGCAACGCCAATTCCGGCACTCCCGCCACCAACCGCTACACCGACTCCCCAGTCAACAGTCAGTCCTGCCCAGAGAGAGAAATTGCAGTCGGATTTGAGACAGTTGCAGGGCGAACTCAACGCGCTGATTGGTCGCACTGCGGCTTTGGAGAGTCAGTTGGGCAGCAGCCGCCCGACGGAAACTTTGGAAAAGCGTTTGCAGTTGATGTCGCGGGAATTGGCGGGGCCGGAAACGGCGGCAACTATTGCCCCTGCTTTACCGGCGATCGGCAGCAGCCCGAGTCTGAACCCTGAAACGGTGAATACTGCCCCACAGAATGCCAATAATCCGGTGTTTGGGGGGGATGGGCTGATGGTGACTTTGCCCAGCGATGTTTTGTTTGATACTGGCAGTATTTCTTTGCGCGCGGGAACAAGTGCGATTTTGGACAATTTGGTGGCGGAGTTGAGTAATCACGAGGGGGCAACTGTGCGGGTTGCGGGCCACACTGACGACGCGGGGGAAGCGGCGGATAATCGCAATGTGTCGTTTGCGCGGGCTCAGGCGGTGGTGCAGTATTTGTCTGGTGTGCTCGGTCAGAAGTATCATTGGGTGGCGATCGGCTATGGGGAAAGTCGCCCTTCGGTGGATAATAGTTCTGATACTAATCGGCAGCGCAACCGCCGCATTGAAGTGGCAATTAGTCCTTAGTTTTTAGTGTTCAGTCATCAGTCATTAGTCGGCAGACTTGTAGATACTGTTGAAGTGTCAATGGTAGCGATCGAATAATTGGAGTCAATCGATTTTAGATTTTAGATTTTAGATTTTAGATTGACTTGCGCGAGATAAATGCGGGGGCTTGAGGATTTTCGATTTTCGATTTTGGATTGATTCCACGGATAAATCACGTGGCGGGTACCATCAAGAAATTCGTGGTCATATCACATCCGGTTGAACCGGAATTATTTAACCGCAGAGGGCACAGAGGACGCAGAGGAAGAGAAGAGAGAGATGAATAATTCCGATGCCAACGGATTTGATATCGAACGGCTTCTGGGATGTTAAAATTGCTGTTTTGAATTTAAGATCAAACCTGGCAACTACGGAATTATACCCAAGTACGAGTGTCCCCGCGATCGGTCACGTAAGCGCTGAACTCCGAAAATTATTATTCCGATGCCAACAGAAACGATATAAATTGTATGTTTCAATTCCCTACTCCCCTTCTCCTTTTCTCCACTTCTCCCCTTCTCCTCTTCTCCCCTGCTGTCACGCCGAAGGTGTAAGAGGTGGCAAGTCAGAATTATTTTTAGCCCGATCTATTGCCTCTCGATGTTCGCTCCTAAGTTTCGGTTTTAAATACAAGTTTTCAATCAAAGCTGCCACTCCCGCAAACCAAGGCGGCACAATTACAGCTCCAATAATTCCCAATACTTGAACGCCTCCCAATACAGACAGCAATTGATATAAAGGATGCACACCAACCGATGAACCAACCAGCAAAGGATCGAGGACGTAAGTCTCCAAATTCTGGATGATTACAAATAACAGTAATACCCACAAAAGTACCCAGCCACCTTTAGCTAATGCTACGATTAATGCTGGTACTGCTCCCAATACTGGGCCGATGAAGGGAATCAAGTTTGTCACACCTGCGATCGCACCCAAGCCTAAAGCAAATTCCGGCATTCCCAAAATGCTCAAACCTGTGGTAATAAATATCCCTAAAATGCCCGAAACTAACACTCGCCCGCGAATATAACTCCCCATTCTTTGACCGATTGGCGCGGCTTGTGCGGCTAATCTTGTATCCCAAGGTTTCGGGAAAAACTGCACCAAACTTTTGATTAGTGTGTCGCTGTCCGCAACCATGTAACCTGAAATAAATAATGCTAAAACTAGGCTGAAGACACCGCCTAGAATGCCTCTCGTTAAACTGTAGGATCGCAAAACCAGTTGTTGACTCGATCGAATCAGCCAATTAGTCAGCGATTGAGTGTCCACCAGACCCACCAAGGTTGGGGCATCGTCGGTTAGGCGACTCAATAGATTAGTTGCCACAGTTCGCAAACTTTCGACATAAACTGGTAGCTGCCGCAGCAGTAACTCTATTTGTTCGATGACCGTGGGCCCGATTAACACTACCGTCCCGCTAAATCCGCCGATGAGAGTTAAATAAACCATAATCACCGCCAGCCAGCGCGGAACCCGCATCGTTTGGGCCCAATTCACGATCGGGACGATCGAAGCAGCCAGCACAACTGATATCATCAGAATTACTAGCAGGCTCCGCAATTGCCACAGCAGCACTAGCAGCAAGGACGATGCTACAATTAGCAGCAAGTTAGGTAAAGAAATGGTAATCCGCTGTTCTGACATAATTAAGTAATCAAGGTTTGTATTGGCGCTTATGTCATCCCGCAGGGCGGGTTTATTTATATTCTCAGTTACCAAATATATGTCGGGTAAAACCCAAACCTACTCATATTATAATAAAAAGTAACATCGGCACAAAAAAATAATATGCAACCGCAATATTCAACCCAAGATTTCTCCACCATCTCGTCTATAAAATCCCCAACGCTGTTTTACGAATGGCAAAATTATCGCTGTGCTTATGAAGTTTATCAACCAACTACTGCGACAGAAGATAGCATCCCTTTGTTATTAATTCATCCGATAGGAGTTGGTTTGTCAAGAATCTTTTGGCATAGATTTTGTGAGAGTTGGTACAAAGCAGGCAACACTAATCCGATTTATAATCCCGACCTTTTGGGGTGCGGCGATTGCGAAATGCCGGCTGTGGCTTGCTATCCAGACGATTGGGCGGCACAGTTGCAGTATTTCTTGGAAACAGTAGTCAAAAAACCTGCGATCGTCCTCGTGCAAGGTGCTTTACTGTCTGTAGGCTTGGCTTTAGCAAAAATGCAGCAGGAAAGCGGCTCAAATTTAATTCGCGGCTTAGTCCTCGCAGGGCCTCCAGCTTGGGCGGTGATGAACAAACATTCGACCGAAAGACAGCAAAGAATTGTCTGGAATTTGTTAGATTCTCCCTTGGGAAACGCTTTTTACCGCTACGCCAGACGCGCTGAGTTTTTGCGTTCTTTTTCAGTGAAACAACTGTTTGGTGATGCGGCAAAAGTTGACGGCGAATGGTTGGATGCTTTGCAGGCTGGGGCGGCCAATCCTGACAGCCGGCACGCGGTTTTCTCGTTTTTAGCGGGGTTTTGGCGCCAGGATTATAGTAACACGATTCAAAAGTTCGATCGACCTGCACTCATTGTCATGGGAGAAAAAGCCTCAAGCATCAGTCAAGCGGGTAAGGAAGAGAAACCGGATGAAAGATTAGCGCAATATTTAGCTTATTTTCCCAATGGGGAAGGTTTATTAATGCCGGGGCGCAATGTTTTGCCCTACGAATCAACCGCAGAATTTGTGGCGGCTGTTGCCGAATTTGTGGATAAGTTAAATAAAAATTCAATCTCTTTATGAAGTGGTCGTCTAATAATAACTGACACAGTTAATAGACCTCATCATGTGTCCCAATATCGAGTAAAACAATGACTTCACTATTTGTTTCCGTATCCTCTTCTATCGAGAACACGATACGACAATCATAGCCGCAAGAGCAGGACTGAAGACCGTCGAGTTTGCCGCCTAGTTTGTGGGTACCTAGGTTTGGAAAAAATACATCTGCTTCCATTTGTTGAAGAGATTATTCAATACGTTGCTGGAACTCAGGATTTCGTTTGACTCACATCTTGCACCATTCTCAAGAACAGGCTTTCCGGCCTGTTCCACAAAGAGTAGATTTTCTTGTGGAACAGGCCGGAAAGCCTGTTCCTAAAAAGCTTATTGACAATGGTGCAACATCTCAGTTTGACAAACTTGCGAAATGCTCGTTTGAATTTGGGAGTCAGAACCAGTTGTCTCATGCTTCCGGCTCGTCCAAAGACTGGCGTAATGTTGAAATAACATCCTCGGCTGACTGCTGTCGAAATTTGCCTGTACGGAAATCAGCTAAGGTTCGTTGGGCATCAGCAGCTATTTCCGCGCGGACACTCTCGCGGTGACGGTTTTGCAGGATTTTTATCAGCATTTCCTGCTGTTCGTAGGACAGTTGTAAAGCAGTTTCTAGCACTTGGTCGAGGGTATTCATAGAGCTAGGCTATTACCTCTAAGGTTGAACAACTTGCGAAGTTGAGTAAATTGTATCGCTTATTCAAAGACTAGGCTAAACTTCAAGAAAAATGTACTAAACTAGGTCTTTTCATGAGCGATCGCAAAATCATTACGATCGAACCAGGTAAACGCGGTGGAAAGCCTTGCATCAGGCGAATGCGAATTACCGTTTATGATGTGTTGGGTTGGCTGGCTGCGGGAATGTCTCACGCAGAGATTCTAGACGATTTTCCAGAGTTGACGGAGGAAGACATTAGAGCGTGTTTAGAATTCGGCGGTTGAAACCGCTTCTTGTCAAACAAAGTCTACCTCCGCAGACTATGAATTTAGTTTCAACCACGATGCCAGATGGTTGTACCATCCTTTTGATCGATCAAAGTAATCCCATTATCCTTAAGCTCGTTGCGGATGCGATCGCCCTCAGCAAAATCCCTAGCTTTCCGAGCATCTTTCCGCTGCTGAATCATCACCTCAATCTCCGCATCACTCAAACCATCAACAGCATCATTGCTATCACTTTCCGGCTGAACTTCTAAACCCAAAACCCCCGCCAAACTCACCAATGTCAGCCATTTTTGCTGCAACAAATCCGGCGCAGTTTCTGTTTTTCCCTGATGCACTAAAACATTGCCTTCTTTGGCCAATTCCTTAGCCAATTCAAACAAAATCGTCACAGCGCCGGGAGTATTGAAATCATTGTCCATCGCTGATTGGAATTCCTGCACAGCTTTGCTATCCTGTCCAGTTTTCTCAACGTCCCAATTCAGTTGAGAACCGTAGCGCAGCCCAAACAGCAAACCTTCATTGATGGTATTCCAGCCATTTCTAGCGCTAGCGATCGCCTCTTCGGTAAAATCAATTTGACTGCGATACTGCGCCATCAACACAAACAGCCTCACCGCCATCGGTTCCACCGCTTTTGCATTCTCGCTTTGATTCTTACTCCCATCCTGCGTAGGGGCGGTGCCCCCGTGCCCGCCCTGGGCTGCGGGGGGGTTAGATTCCAAATCGCCAGACCAATTCCCCTCCAACAAATCGCGAATTGTAATAAAATTGTGCAAAGATTTCGACATCTTTTTGCCATTGACAGTCACAAAAGCATTGTGCATCCAATAATTAGCAAGTGACTTGCCAGTCGCGGCTTCAGATTGAGCAATTTCGTTTTCGTGGTGCGGAAAAGTTAAATCGGAACCGCCGCAGTGAATGTCAATAGTTTCGCCCAAGCAATCGCGCACCATTGCCGAACATTCGATGTGCCATCCGGGGCGACCTTTTCCCCAAGATGAATCCCAAGCAGGTTCTCCGGGTTTAGCGCTTTTCCACAGGGCAAAATCAGAGGAATCTTGCTTTTTTTGAGCTTCTATTTCTGCGGTTTCCAATCTACCGCTAGCCCCGGCTTGCATTTCTTCCAACTTGCGCCCGGAAAGTTTTCCGTAATCGGCAAACTGCCTCACGTTGTAGTAAACGTCGCCGCCGGAAGCATAGGCATAACCTTTATTTTCTAATTCGTGAATCAGCCGTTTAATGCCGTCGATTGTATGGGTGGCGCGGGGATATTCATCGGCCCTGAGAATATTCAGCTTGTCCATATCTACAAAATATTCCTCGATGAAGCGTTCTGCCACGGCTTCCATTGTGGAATTGGTTTCGCGGGCGCGATCGAGAATTTTGTCGTCAATATCTGTAAAATTCTGCACGTAGCGCACATCGTATCCCCGCCACATCAGATAGCGGCGCACCATGTCCCAAACAATGTAAGCGCGGGCGTGGCCGACGTGGCAGTAATCGTATACCGTAACGCCGCAGCAATACATCCGCACCTTTCCTGGTTCGAGGGGATCAAAAGGTGATTCGCGACGGGTCAAGCTGTTGTAAAGCGTTAGAGTCATTCGATTTTAGATTTTAGATTTTAGATTTTAGATTTTAGATTTTACAAGATTTACGCAGAAGCTCTATGTGTAGGGTGTGCAGTGCCCACCTTATCTGTATAGGTAGCGTCAAACCTTTTTTGGGTTCAGGAATGTTGGTTTGTAGTTGCGATCGCCCGTTAGCGAAGCTCGCACAAGAGTACCGCCCAACTGCCAGCCTACCAAATTTTGTACTAAATCTCCTCTATCCATAGTACCGCCCTGGCCGACTCAATCTCACATCTAATTCATGTCAGGGAATGTTGACAATTGTTTCCCTGACGATCCCCACAAGCGCTTAATTGTCAAGATTCCCTGACAAAGTGATCCCCAAAATCACGAAAATGCGTATAAGTACCCAGAATTAAAGGAAAAGACCCCTTGACCCGATCGCAAGTTGTCTGCAACATTGAGTCATGACAAAACGATCCCAAAGAAATGCTTCGATTAAGCAGCACTGGGAGTCGAATAGCGCGTGTGCTGCCAGCACAGCGTTGCTAGCAGCACCGATCGCACTCACAAAATCGATCTTGTCAATCAAGAATCGACAGATAAAGCTTTATTTAGATCGAACGGTGCGCGCAGAAGCCAATAAGTCCAAACCCCCGATCGCATCGGGAAAAAGACAAGCTAAAAACAAGCAAGGCTTCAAAGGTTGGAGAGATTTGGAAGCTCGATAATATGTAGATTTAAAAGAGTTTCTAACTCAAAAAGTCAACACATTTGTGTTGAAAGGAAAAATCTAACCCGCCATCCTAAATTAGTGGAGAACCAACTCATGGCAAAAGAACGCCCACCATTAGAAGAGATGACTTTGCGACAACTCCGCAGAGTTGCTAGCGAATGTGGAGTCTCTCGCTACAGCCGGATGCGGAAATCGCAACTCCTGGCATCAATTCAAGAAATTCAGCGCACCAAATTTTCCTACAGCCCATCTCGCAAACTAGAGGCACAAGAAGCAGTGGAAGCAGCAAAGTTTGAACTCGGTCAAGAAGATAGAACAGGCGGTTCTTTGTCGTCTGTAGATGAAGGTTTAGCAGATTTGCCCAACGGCTACGGCGAAAGCCGGGTGGTTTTAATGCCCCGCGACCCAGAATGGGCCTACACTTACTGGGACATTCCCAACGATCGCAAAGAAGAATTGCGTCGCCAAGGAGGACAGCAACTCGCCCTGCGGATCTACGACGTTACAGATGTTAACCTCGACATTCAAAGCCCGCACAGCATTCAAGAATATCCCTGCGACGAACTGGCGCGGGAATGGTACGTGCCAATCCCCGTGAGCGATCGCGACTATGCGATCGACATCGGCTACCGCTGTGCAGATGGTCGGTGGCTGGTATTAGCTCGATCGGCTGAAGTCCGCGTTCCTCCCGTCTATCCCAGCGACTGGATTGAAGATCAATTCATCACCCTCGACTGGGAAGAAGAATTGCAGGGCAAAACCTTCGCCGAACTGGTTCCTCCGGCCAAGAAACTCGCAAAAGCAGTCAATGGCGGTGGTTACAGCACCAGCAACGCCATCTACGAACAAATCTTCGGCATGGCAGAATCTGCCGAATCCCTGCGCGTAGCGGGTTCTGTCTTCGGTTCCATGCAGCACGTCGCCGGTTCCGTCCAGCAAGTCGGCATCCACGAACAAGCTCTCAGTTCCTACGTGTTCCCCTCCGGCGTCGGAATGTGGGCGGCTCCCACCATGTCCGGCCTCACCGCGTCGGGTGTCGGTATGTCCGGCCTCACCGCGTCGGGTGTCGGTATGTCCGGCCTCACCATGTCGGGTGTCGGTATGTCCGGTCTCACCATGTCAGGTTTCGGTATGTCCGGTGTCGGTATGTCGGGAGTTGGCTTCGCCGCCCCGATGCGCCCCCGCCAGTTCTGGTTAGTTGCTGATGCCGAACTGATTGTCTACGGCGCCACCGAGCCTGACGCTACCGTCTACGTAGGCGGACAGCCGATTAAACTCAATCCTGACGGCACTTTCCGCTTCCAGATGTCTTTCCAAGACGGCTTAATCGACTATCCGATTTTTGCAGTAGCAGCAGACGGCGAACAAAACCGCGCCATCCACTTGAAATTCAACCGCGAAACCCCAGAACGGCGCACCAATACCAAGCAGGATGCTGTTGTGGAATGGTTGGGCTAATCGCTCGCGGTCGATCGAGCAACGGGCGATCGTGCAGGTTTGTGCCAATTTTTTAACCATCACAAGGCATAGCCTCAGCCGATCGTAATTTGTTAAGGTTAATCCCAGACAACAACCCATAACACCCCCTATACACCGTTCTCCTGTTTTGAGGAGCGGTGTTTTTTGTATGTAGGATCGCGAATTAAATAACTTACAATTTTAATTGTTATTGTGGGATGGGCGGGACGCCCATCCCACTTTCAAAAGTGGAAGTTATTTAATTCTCATTCCTTAGTTTGTATTTAGGATTTACTCAGAAACCGGGTTTTTATTGGAGAATAGATCGTCGATCAGGCGATCGACAAAAGTTATACCAATGCTTAAAAGTAGGGATAAATATAGATTGGATGCGAGCATCTGTAGGGACTTAGGCTGGGTGTAAGTCCCTACTTTGTTTCATCTGAGATATTGCACAATTCTCAATTACTTGTTTAGGAACAGGCTTTTCGGCCTGTTCCACAAGAGATGAATTTCATTGTGGAACAGGCCGAAAAGCCTGTTCTTGACAATGGTGCAAGATGTGAGTTTCATCCGATTGACAACTGCTATAGCAATCCTAAATGAGTCGTCAACTTTTTACCCCACCCCAACCCTCCCCTTACCAAGGGGAGGGAGTAAGAAATTCACAAATGATTTAGGATTGCTATATATTAGACAATTTTCTCAATATCTCTCTATAGATAGATGTCTACTCAACTCCCCTTCCACCTACTTAAATCAAAATGTGTACTCTTCACTCAAGCATTATTAAGTAAGCTAAAGTTTACTTAAATTTTTATTGCACAAACTGGCTAAATCCAGCGAAACAAAAGAAAGCGAGTTATGAGAGAAATAAGGCGATCGCACCGCCATTCCTCAAAAGCAAATGCAAAAAATAAATTCCCTGCTGCAACGAAGCCAGAAGCGTCCCCGTCTTTTAGCCTTATTCGCTGTCACATTAGCCGCCGTCTTACTTTTATTTATTCTGCCGGCACTGACTCAACAGCCAGTCGTGCTCACCATGTTAATGCAAGGTCAAGACCTTGTTAACTGGAAACCCTTTGTCAAAGAATTTGAACAGAAAAACCCCGACATTCGCATCAACCTCATAGAAGGGCCTTTTGACAGCAACCTCATAGAAAATCTTTACACATCTGCCTTTCTTTTAGGCGAATCGCCCTACGACATCATCAACATGGATATTGTCTGGGTTCCCAAATTTGCAGCCGCAGGTTGGGTAAGCGATTTGACAGACAGAATTCCCCCCGAACAACTATCAAAATTTATCCAAGGAAACGTCGAAGGCGGGCGGTATCGGGGCAAACTTTACCGAATTCCCCACGCTTCCGATGCCGGAATGCTTTATTACCGCAAAGACATTTTAGAACAAGCGAAAATTCCAGCCCCGAAAACCTTTGAAGAGATGGTAAAAATCTCTCAAAACTTGCAAAAACAGGGAAAAGCAACTTGGGGTTATCTGTGGCAAGGTAAACAATACGAGGGAGTATCTGCGATGTTTGTCGAAGTGCTCTCCGGTTTTGGTGGCTTCTGGGCAAACCCGCAAACTTTTGAAGTTGGGTTAGATAAACCAGAAGCAATTAAAGCAGTGGAATTTCTCAAAAATACGATCGCCTCTGGCATTTCTCCTCCCGGTGTCACCACCTACGGAGAAGAAGAAACCCGGCTTTTGTTTCAAAACGGCCAAGCGCTGTTTTTGCGAAACTGGCCCTATGTTTGGAAGCTGGCAAATGCCGAAGGATCGAATGTTAGAGGTAAAATTGCGATCGAGCCAATGCTCAGCAGTATCGGTCAAACAGGCGGTTCCTGCTTGGGCGGCTGGGGCTGGGGAATTGCCAAAACCTCAAAACATCCAGAACAAGCGTGGAAAGCAATTCAGTATCTTACCAGCGAGGAAACCCAGCGCAAATTTATTTTACAAACCGGTTTAGTTCCCAGTTACAAATCCCTATTTACCAACAAAGAAATAGTCGCCAAATATCCCCACTACCCGCAACTGCTAAAAGTAGTGGAACGATCATCTTTGCGCCCGCCTCTGGCACAATACGCTCAAGCTTCTGATATTTTGCAGCGCTATTTGAGTTCAGCTTTTACCGGGAGAATGAGTGCAGAACAAGCAATGAAAGCAGCAGCTAGCGAAACTCGTAATTTATTAGGCAGTTTGAAACAACCCCAAGCTTCGTAAATTTGACATCTTGTCTCTGTTAGAAACAGGCAAGATGCCTGTTCCACAAGGAGTTAGAAACAGGCAAGATGCCTGTTCCACAAAGAGTTAGAAACAGGCAAGATGCCTGTTCCACAAAGAGTTAGAAACAGGCAAGATGCCTGTT
>NZ_JAUBUB010000025.1:0-34905 GCF_036705265.1 Microcoleus sp. B4-C2 | reverse complement strand
TTCCACAAAGAGTTAGAAACAGGCAAGATGCCTGTTCCACAAAGAGTTAGAAACAGGCAAGATGCCTGTTCCACAAACCAGTTAATTCAATTGTGGGGAGTAGGGGTTGGGCTTCTGGCCCGCCCAAAAATAAATTAAAGGTGAACAATATGCAATTAGACAAGATGCGACAGCGCGAACAAAAAACCGGGTGGATATTAGTAGCACCAGCTTTGATAATTCTGATGCTAGTATTTGCTTACCCAATATTGCGGGCTTTTTGGCTGAGTTTATTCACCCAAAACCTCGGTACAGAATTAAAACTGGTTTTTTCCGGTTTTGCTAACTACAGTCGAATGTTAGGTGACGGGCGTTTCTGGCAAACTTTAGGCAACACCACAGTATTTACTGTCGCCTCTGTTGTGCTGGAATTAATTCTTGGTATGGGGATTGCCTTAGTCTTAAATCAATCCTTCGCAGGGCGCGGCATTGTTCGCACAATCTCTCTGCTACCTTGGGCGCTGCCGACTGCATTGATGGGAGTAGCTTGGGCGTGGATTTTTAATGACCAATACGGCGTAATTAACGACATTTTGAGGCGATTGGGATTGATTCAAAATAGCATTAGCTGGCTGGGAGATCCGACTTTGGCAATGATGGCAGTGATTACAGCGGATGTGTGGAAAACTACGCCCTTTGTCAGCTTGCTTTTGCTAGCGGGATTGCAATCAATTCCCGGTGATTTGTACGAAGCCCACGCGATTGACGGCGCTAGTAGCTGGCAGAGTTTCCGTCAAGTTACTGTGCCCTTGCTGATGCCCCAAATTGTGATTGCTGTGCTGTTTCGATTTGCCCAATCTTTCGGCATTTTTGACTTGATTCAGGTGATGACGGGAGGGGGGCCGGCGGGGGCAACGGAGACGGTTTCTATCTACATTTACAGCACGGTAATGAGGTATTTAGACTTTGGGTATGGGGCGGCTTTGGTGGTGTGTACTTTTTTGATGTTAGTGGCAGCAGTTGCGATCGCCGCTTACCTGTTATCGAGAGCCCGCATCAATTGATTTTAGATTTGAGATTTGAGATTTGAGATTTGAGGATTGTAGATTGTAGATTTTAGATTGCTGAACGGTTTAAATTTTTCCTTTCATTGGTATAAATTATGTCGATCGCCCGCGAACAACCTAGCAAAAAAACCTTTAACATCCGGCAATTAATCTTGCCAATCTCAGCGCTCTTAATTGTCGCATATTTTCTCGCACCTATTATCTGGCAGGTACTAACTTCTTTCAAAGTAAATGCGGATATTTCGGCGATTCCCAACGTCTACATTCCCAAACGAATTACTTTCGAGCATTACCTGTCGCTGTTCCAGCGCCGCCCGTTTGCACTTTACATTTTAAATAGCGCTTTTGTTTCCATTACTTCAACATTGCTGTGTTTGGCTGTAGGCGCTCCTGCAGCTTACGCTTTAGCCCGGTTGCGGCTGTGGAGCGAGAGAATCATCCTGGCAAGTGTGACGATTGTAACGCTATTTCCGGCGGTGCTGCTATTTTTGGGACTGCTGGAAATTGTCAAAGCTTTGGATTTAGGCAATAATTATTTAGCCTTAATTATTCCTTACACTGCTATCAATTTGCCGCTGACAATTTTGGTGATGCGAAGTTTCTTTCAACAGTTGCCAAAAGATTTGGAAGATGCGGCTAAAGTTGACGGCTACAACACTTTTCAAATGCTGTGGCAAATCGTGCTACCGATGACATTTCCCGCGTTAGTCACAACGGGAATTTTGACGTTTATTTCAGCTTGGAACGAGTTTATTTTTGCACTGACATTTATGACTCGCGAATCTCTGAAAACTATTCCCGTCGCAACTGCTCAACTCAGCGGGGTGTCAGTCTTTGAGATTCCTTACGGCCCGATCGCCGCAGCTACTGTTTTGGGAACTTTGCCCTTGGTTTTGCTGGTTTTGGTGTTCCAGCGGCGCATTGTTCAGGGTTTAACAGCGGGTGCAGTCAAGGGATAGTCAGTTGTCAGCAGTCAGTTGTAACTCACATCTTGCACCATTCTCGCTTAACAGGCTTTTCGGCCTGTTCCACAAAGAGTAGATTTCTTGTGGAATGGGCTTCTAGCCCGTTCCTAAAAGGCTTATTGAGAATGGTGCAAGATATCAGTTGTAACAACAGTCAACAGTCAACAGTAAACAGTTTAAAAATCATGGCAAAATTGCAACTCAAAAACCTCAATAAAACCTACAGCCCTAAAGTTGTTCCCGTGAAAGACATTAGTTTGGATGTCAGCGAAGGGGAATTTCTGACGTTGCTGGGGCCGTCGGGGTGTGGTAAATCTACGACGCTGCGGTTAATTGCAGGGTTGGAACAGCCGACTAGAGGCGAGATTAGAATTGGCGATCGCGATGTCACTTATCTCAGACCGGGCGATCGCGATATTGCAATGGTTTTTCAAAGTTACGCGCTTTATCCGCACATGACAGTATACGAGAATATGGCATCGAGCCTCAAACTTCGCAAAATCTCCTCCAGCGAAATCAATCGGTTAGTGACGGAAGTTGCAACATCCCTCGGATTGACGGAATTAATCGATCGCAAACCAGGAAAACTATCAGGCGGACAGCGGCAGCGAGTCGCCCTCGGCCGCGCATTAGTGCGCCAACCGGAAGTATTTTTGCTCGACGAACCTTTGAGCAATCTCGACGCATTATTACGGGAAAAAGTTAGGGCAGAACTCAAACAATTATTTTCCTCACAAAAAGCTCCTGTAGTGTACGTAACTCACGACCAAACCGAAGCAATGACGCTTTCTACAAAAGTCGCAGTTCTCAACAGCGGCAACGTGCAGCAGCTCGATCCGCCACACTTAATTTATACTCGTCCGGCAAATCAGTTTGTAGCTGGTTTTGTGGGCAGCCCGCAAATGAATTTGCTAGTGCTTAAATGCCAGGGAAATTTTGCTAAGTTGGGGGAGTTTGGAGTTCCACTCCCAAATATGCCGACTGTGCCGCCAGAAATTGTGTTGGGAATTCGCCCGGAACACGTCGGCTTTGCAGATGTAGAGGCCGGCAATATGTCGGCCCCAGAGGCAATTAAAGGTGAGGTTTATTTAGTGGAAAACTTGGGAATGCAAAATTTAGTTAGCGTCCGAGTTAAAGGTTTGGAGTCAGTAACGGTGCGGGCTTTGCTGCCAAATGACCGCCACTGGAATTCCGAAATTGTAGAGCTGGTTTTTCCGCCTCAGTTGCTGCACTGGTTTGACGTGAAAACGGGCGATCGCTTGCAATAAGAATTTGCCCTGCATACCATGCTTGATTAAAAATTGTCTAACCATGTGTATAAAAATATGTTTTTTGCTTCTAACTAAGTTATGACTTTAGTTAGAGGTAGAACTATTTGGCTGCTGTTAACGTGATATTCATGTGTGAAAAAGCTAATTGGCTGACACATAGGTTGCGTGTTTACCAGATTTTATCGCTAACCTATAACTCTATTTAGGTGGTCGATCGCAAGTTAAAGCTAAGTTGGCTTTACTTCGCATTAGCTGCTAATTTTGGAGCGAGTCAATTAGATGAAAAAATGTTGAAAATTATCACCAATCAACTTAGGGAGTATTACTGAGATGAATTTGATTTCCACAGCCATTGCTCGCATCAGTTCCCTGCTTAAGGGCTTTCAAATTAAGAGTTTTTTGAGTGTTGTCCTAGTCGGTTTTCTGGTGCTGACAACCAATGTTAATTCGGGAAGCAGTAACAAAGCTTTTGGCGCGCAAGCCAGCTCAAAGGCTGATCTAAACAATCCTGAAAGACCCCAAACAACACGGGAATGGAGGCAAGAAGCTCGCGAAACCTCAGACTCTCCGGGCGATCGAGTTCAGAAGATTGGGCAAGAGGCAGGAGCAGCCGTGAAAGAAATGGGGGAGATGTATCAAGACACTGCTAAGAGAAGTATCCGCGAATTAAAGGATTAGTAGCTCCCACTAAAAAAATATAACACTGAGAAACCTGATTGCTTTCGGGGCGCAGCCAAGAGTGCTCGCCCTTCCGGGTTTCTGGACACCTGAAAAGTTTGACGTTTAAAATAGGTTGAGCTAGTTAATACGGCAGACGCAATCAAGTAGGCGAGCATACATAAACTAGGACAGACGCTCAAAAACCCAGTTTCTCAGGTGAAACTGGGTTTTTGAGTTGGAAGTCTTTTATGTTAAATCAAATCCATTGTGACTTAGCTAGCCTCTGGAATACGAGTTCGAGGTCAAACTACGCAAACTTTCGTCTCTTTCCCTTTAGACGAATAAATAAGTGGTAAAGCGCTTAGGTTGCACCTAACATCTTGCACCATTCTCAGGAACAGGCAAGATGCCTGTTCCACAAAGAGTGAATTTTCTTGTGGAACAGGCATCTTGCCTGTTCATACAAAGCTTATGGAGAATGGTGCAACATCTCAGTTGCACCCTACATATAGAAGTTCCGCGTAATTCCTGATGAATAAACATCTTAACAGTCTTTGCTTAACCGGCCTGCTGTTCATCCTGCCTGTTTGTTCTGCGACAATTGCCGGCGCTCAACTTCCCGAAACTTCGGAGACTAATGCCAAGCAAACAAATCTCCTCAAAAATGAACTATTTTTTGGCTTAACCAAACCGGGATGCGAGACAATTTATGAATCAGAATAGCAGGAGTTTGTCAAGGCAGTTATTACCCCTCGCTTTCGGGAATGGCTAACCGTATTAGACGGCTCAGGGCAGTTTCTCAACAGATCGGGAATTCTGATTAGAGAAAACTCTAAAATAGTTATTTTAATTTATGAAAGGAGTCCTAAAAAAAATCAAGCTATTCAGGAAATTATCGAAACTTACAACCGCACTTTCCAGCAAGAGTCGGTGCTGCGGGCAACCAGCGAAGTTAAGGTTTCTTTCTGATGTGGTCATCCAATCAGCGTATTTATGATATTATTCGTGGTAATCCAGGTCATATCCTCAAAGATACTTAGGGTGCGGGTGCAAGAAAAATCATAATTTGTGGGTATCGATCGCAGACTGCAAAAAATCGCTATAAAAACCTGGCCGGGAGAAAACAAAAATATGATGAATGACGGCAACCAAAAAGCTGAAGCGCCTGAAACCGAGGATGCACAAAATTTGTCCGGCATGGCGAAAGCTTTTCTTGTGAACGTGGCTTGGTCTTACGCAGAGGCATTGGAGCTAATGAAACGATCGCGAAATCCACAGGAACCGGCGCCGGAATCTCCGACAGAACAAGTCGAAGCTGATACTGAAAAAAATTAATGAAGACTAAGCTGTCCTGCATTTAAACTGCACAGTCAAAACTTGATAAAGTTGTTGTGGGGAGTAGGGGTTGGGCCAGAAAGCCCGCACAAAAAATGCAATTTAGATGTCGAACAGCTTATTAATGGGATCGATTTGCTAAACTATCTGGAGATGCGATCGATCGCAATAGTCAATTATAGCAATACTCGCATCAGTTTCAATAACTGGTTAACTTCCAAGCTCTGCCTGGGAAACGATGTAAGCGAGGCTCTGCCTCTGCCCAGACTAGGGAGGCTCTTCCTGCGGATATGCGTTACCAGGAAGAGCCTGGTAACGAGTAAAAGCCTGGTAACGAGTAAAAAGCTTTAGTTCGGGGATGACAACTGCGTTGTAGGTTTGAACCTCAACCTATATCTATCCATAAAAGGGATTTAAACTAAACAAAGTACGGTTTTACGGCTACAGTGTACAAAACAAATAACCAATTTTTATATCTGTCTCATGTCTAATTCAAAAATGATTGGTAAAGCGATCGCAGGTAGCCTTTGCTTGGGCATCCTCATTAGCTTCAACGCCGCCCTCGGTTCAGCATCCGCAGCAACACCAACAATTGCCCAAGAAACAGCAGCCCCGGCCGCTAGCACCCTCGACCAGCAACTCTTAGGTCAATGGCAAGGCACTGTCGCCTCCGGTCAGTCTTTCACCTTCGTCTTTGCGCCAGAAGGCAAATTGTTTCTCATGGCTAAAGGCCCCGACGGAGCTGCCCGCGCCAAAGAAATGAGGTACAAAGTTAATCTCGGTGAAAAACCGATGCACATTGATGTCGGCCTCAGCAGCACAGAAACCGTTGAGACTGTTTTTGAGTTGACTCCCGAAGGTCAAATGCGGCTTCAGTTGCAAGGCACGAATCCCGGACAGGCGAGGCCTAATTCCTTAAACGAGCAGGCAACTGTGTTTAAAAAGGTCTCCGAGGCCACTGCACTGCCTCCTGACACTCAAGTCATCGGTTTTTAAGGAAAATTGCAGGCAGAAGTATAATTTGGTGAAAAAACGGTTGCTAATTTTGGGGGGGACGGGGGATGCTGCGGAATTGGCGGTGAGAGCGTCTCAAATTGCTGAAATTGAGGTGGTTTCTTCGCTAGCAGGACGCACTCAACAGCCTTTTACCCCCAAAACGGGTACGGTGCGAATTGGGGGGTTTGGTGGGGCGGCTGGGCTGGCGGCGTTTTTGCGCGTTAGCTCGGCCCGCCCCTACGGGGACTACGCCAAGGGAGTCGATCGCCCGATCGACTTTTTGATTGATGCTACTCATCCGTTTGCGGCTCGGATTTCTGCTAATGCTGCTGTTGCTGCTGCTGAATGTAATGTGCCCTATTTGATGCTGGTGCGTCCAGCTTGGGAGAGGGTGGAGGGCGATCGCTGGATTGATGTTGCGGGCCACTCGGAGGCTGCGAAGGCTTTATTAGGGCTGTCTCAGCGGGTGTTTCTGACGATTGGTAGGCAGGAATTGGCTGCTTTTGCTGGTTTGGATGCTATTTGGTTTTTGATGCGGGCGATCGATCCTCCGGCACTCAATACTCCTATTCCTAATGGTAAATTGTTATTAGCAAGGGGGCCTTTTTCTTTGGAAGATGAGCGCCAATTACTATTAGAATATCAGATTGATACAATTGTTAGTAAAAACAGCGGCGGCGGTGCTACTTATGCGAAAATTGTTGCGGCTAGGGAACTGGGAATTCCGGTGGTGATGGTGCAGCGGCCGCCGATTCCTGATGTTGAGCAGGTTGCTGATGTTGCAGGGGCGATCGCTTGGTTAGTTAAGCAGTTATGATATCAAATTCGTTAGCATCGGAATAGTAAATTCGAGTTGACTGTTGTCAGTGAACAGTCAACCGCCAACCGTCAACATCATTCCGGTGTTACCGGAAATGATATTAGTAGGGTTTCAAACATCGGCCAGGTTATGTCTTTGAGTAATAGTTGATTTCCGGGCTGGATGATTATTTGTTTTAGTTCTAGCTGCATTTTTTGACTGTTTTAAGAGGATTTGAAATATTAAATAATTTCAGTTAATAGATTTTAGCAATACCGAACTTATGCGGAATTGCTGTTAGAGATTAAGATTCAATTTATTGAAAGCTATTAGGGGCAGCCAGTTACGGGATCATTTCCTTCAGCAGTTCTCATTCCTCCTATGATAGTGTCCACGATCGCACACTGCTTAGCACCACCGTTAACAGTAGAAACTGTGGCAACAAATCGACGAATATTTGGATTTACGGTATCTGGCGGAAGTTGATTCACATTACCCAGGTAGTCAAAAGTGATTGAGGTTGCGTTAGGAACAAGTGAAATAGTGCCGGGTTTAATTTCCCCTCCGCTGCTGAAAGTCTCTTTTCGTAACGGTAGTGGCTGTCCAGACGAATCGACGCCAGGTGGAATGGTATCTATCGTAACTGTTGGTGGGTCAGCTACCGGATTGTTAGGAATATAATTGAATGTAACTGTGATATCGCGCTTAGTTCGCTTTGCTTCGCTTTGTGCAAATCGTAATGATTGGAAAACGCGATCGTTCACTGTGCGAACTCTTTGTCTGTTGATGAATCCCAGCCAGCTTGGAGCGGCGATCGAGCTGAATATACCTATGATTAACGCTATCACGAGCACTTCTAGAAGGGTGAATCCTCCATCATCTTTTCTGGATGCAGTTTTGTTGAAATTATGGCTGGGCTTGGCAGCCGAGTTATGCAAAAGTTTTAATAATATGGGTGAGGTTTTCATGGTATTCTCCTATTGTTTATCGGCGGGCAGCGATTCGGAAATGTGTTTCAGCCAATCAGTTACTTTCCTAACCCACTTAGACCTTTTACTTGCACGCTCGATCTTGGAAAAAATGCCGACTTAGTTGTTTTGAACTCAGCATCGTTGGCTTGAAGGCGGCGCAGGCTGTTTCCTCTAATCGTAACTCTAGCTATGTTTTTAGCTGTATCTACACAAGCGTAGAAACTGTTAGTTGGATTGGGACTTAAAGAATCTGTTATTTTTAGACTCTTTTCTGGGATTGGGGATGTTGTAGTTCCAATTTTGATTGTAGGATCACCAAGAGCCGTTGTACATTCAGTGGCTGGTAATTCCGTCTCGGTATTGCTACTGTGGTCGATGTAATTAACGAGTACCTCTGGGGGTTCTGGGAAATTAGCACCTCCTGTAGTCACATTTTTATCTGGCTGAGAAATGTCAAAAGCTGGTATATTACCCGTGGGAGTACCATTGTAAGCTGAACTTTTTTCTTGCGATTTTTTTACTTGGCTTGGAGTAAAATAAACACCTGAATTGGTGTCTTTCAATCCGTCGTTAATTTGATACCTAGCGATACGGGTAGGACAAGAACCTCCTGAAGGTTGACACCAAATAGGATTATTATCTTTGATCTGGTAGTAGGCAACTAATGATAGTACATAAGTGTCGTTACAGTCTCCGACTTTACCCGGTTGAGCCTCTGGATCGCAATTTATTGGTAGAGGAGTATCGGCATTAACTGGCACAGAGTCCTTGAGAAGTTGTCGTTTCCAAAATACAAGAATAGGAGTTCTATCGGGTTGATTTGGGATGAAATTTCCCGCTTGGAGCGCAGGAATGCCAGCAGCAGAATTATCGTAAATATGAATAGCTTGACTCAAATCTTGGGCGATGAAATCAACGGCGGCCTGAAGGTCTTGCTCGGTGTTTGACTTGACTTGTTCCCTTCTATCGGTATTCAGCATATCCACTACAAAACCGAGCATCGGCGTAATGATTAAAAACGCCATAATTGCTCCGACTAATAGCTCGACGAGAGTCATGCCCTTGTCTGTTTGATCTGGCCCGGAGCGGTTTTTCTGGTGCTGACTTTTGAGAAGCCACCTGAGTAAAGTTTTCATTTAGACTGTTTCCTTTGTCAAATGGGGGAGCGATTTTAAATTCGAGCGCGCCGCGGACTTTGTTGATTAGTTGCAACCACCGGTACGATCGCACAACGATCGATATGCAGACGAATTTCCTGTTGTAGTAGGTGGAATTTCTGTCTGCATTACCACCAAAGGCAATTTAGGGTTGCCTAGTCCTGAATTAGCAACTGATTGTTGTTTTCCTTGTTCTTGGGTTATCAAAGAGCCGAAGGGGGCATCGGCTCTGTAAACCCGGACTTTTAAGAAATAGCCTGTGTCTGTCGGCTTGGCCCCTAGAGAACGAATACCCTGAACGTAAAAGTCTTTGTCGCTACCACAGACCTCGCTCGTTTGCTCTGACTTAAAACAGTACAAATTAGTTTTGTCTGCGGGAGCAGGAGGAATTATGGAATTGGAAGGGTCATATGTCTGAGTTGGACTCGCGATCGCCCCCGATCTGAGAGTGTCGATGTAAGTTCTCGCCGCCTGCGTAGCCAGTTCCACCCGCCGCGCTTGTACGCGAGTTGCTACCGAGAAGGCCATCACCGGGGCGATCGCGATCATCAGCACCGAAACTACAATCATGGCTACCAATGACTCAATAATCGTGTAGCCACCATCTCGTGACTGGGATAAATTTTGGTGTGGTTTTTGCTTAGTCATAAGTAGGACTCCAGTAGTTGCGCGACGGAAAGTTAGAGGGTTAAGTGGAGCATTTAGCTCGATCGGCAGTTGTGAGGCTTTCGGTGGCGTTTTTGTCGGCGTTGGAGCCGCCTGGAGCCACCTTAGAACACATCAAAGTTTTGATCCACTCGTCATCGCGAGGTACTTCCCGGAAATACTCGTCCGGGGTTCGTTGTGAGGGAGGAGTTGTGAACTTTTGGGTAAACAAGTCCGGTGGCTGAGATAGCAGGCCCACGTCATAGCCCCAGTTCCGGGTGGGCGGGGTGAAGTATGGAATCTGACCACCTGATATGTTGTATTTAGTTATCTCTCCATTGGTACCGGGAAGATCAGCAGGCGCACCAGTAGGAGTAGAAGATTGGGCGAACAGAGTTTTTAGACGATCGGCCGATGGCGGATAGTCCGTCGCCTGCAGAGTTGGTATATAAGGTGCGGTATTAAAGGCGCTACGGTTTAGCTGGATGAAAGACCCTTGGATGTTAGTAGAAGTAGGAGGAGTTCCTATGTTCCAGAGTTCCAAGAATCGGGGCAAGTTTTGCAAGCCGCCGTTAAAGTCACCCGACGACGTAGTACCTAGCCTCCTTGAGGGAGTGTCGCCCGCTCCCATAACCATATTGAAAGTAGTCTCTACAGCCTTGGGTATCCATCCTGTTGTGTCTGCTGCAGCATTACCTCGCGGGGTACCTGGGGTGGCTGTTGTTGCACTCATGAGCTGCGGGACTGGCATCAATAGCGGTTGCGACCCATCGTAGGAGCCCGTTATTGTTAGTAATGGATTTGTGCTTGTTGCAGCGATGGTTGGGAGACGTACTTTGCTGCCGTCTGTAATGGCAGTGGTAGCGCTAGTGTTGATTATTGGATAGGGAAGATTGGTAGCATCGTAAGCGACACTACTCCCACTCTTTGCAGCAAACCACAGAGCGTTACCTTTTGCAGTGCTGCCCACCACACCTGCTGTGATAGTTCCTGTATTACTAATTCCCAAAGGCTCTGGAGTTGTCAGGTTTGTCAGATCGAAAGGTGCAGTACCGTTTCTCTTAAAAGCTACACGGCGGGGGAAGCGCTGCAATGCTGGCACAGGGGGATCGACAGTGGAACCAGCTTTAAAAGTAGTATTAGGGTCAGTAACGGGTGACACATATGTGCCTGTACTGGGAGCCCTCGTTGGCGCTTGTGGATCGACGTACCAATCATCATCCTTACAGGCAGAAACTGGCAGTTTTGTACAAACTTCCATTACATACTCTGGGAAGTTCCCGCGGCGCTGGACGGGAGTGACATAGTTGTTGAAGTAGGAACTCCATAGCCGGGGAAGGGGAGATGCAGCCACGTAGGTAGCGTCTGTCACCCGTGTAGTGCTAGCACCTGCGGTACCTAGTAAATTGAGGTTGTCTGAAAAGGCTCCGCTGGAAAGTCCGTTAGTAACAAAGTTGTTGTTATAAAATCCTTGCTGTCTGCGGGGCAGTACAGCAGCAGCGCCCGCATTGTTTCTGAGGTCAAAATCTCCCTCGTTGCGGAAGCCAAAACGGTAATTTTTGGACAGCAGGGTGATTGCATCTGCCAGTACGTTTGCAGGACGCCATTCGTCGCCGGTCGTACATTTACCACTCAGTCTGGGGTCGTTTGGGCGACACGCAAAGTTTTTATTGAGGTCGTTTTTTGCGCGATTGTAAAACTTCTCCCAATCAGCAGTAGTTTTAAATTCTGCTTGGGAGGGAGCTTTAAATTCTTGTTGGGTGTGAAGGTTGAAATTTCCTTTAACATAAACGGGCAAATTAGATGCCAAAGTCAGCCCTTTTTCCAGAACTACATTTGCCACAGTGGGAGGGAGGCTGGGAACTCTGGCGAGTTTTTCACCGTTGACCAGCAGAATTGCGCTAGGCTTGCGAGTGGGGTCTAGTAGGAAGTCAGTGGGGCTCTTTCTTGCACTCTCATCTTTATCTATGCCGGTGCCTCCTGCGGTGCGATCGCTCCGATCGGGCAGCGCGTCATCTCGGCTGGCATAGATAATCCCGCTGTATGGCAGTAAAGGCTCTCCGGCAATTGAGTTCTTTCGCAATAGGTCGAGGTTTATCTGAGTGGCACGAATTTCTAGAGGTTGACGTTCTTCTAGGGGCTGGTTGTAATTACCTGTTAGATTTGCTTTTCCAGTTGTTAGGGGACTGCTGAGCGTAAAGGCTTCGTTAACGATGGTATTGGGGTCATCGCGATCGATCGCCTTGATTTCTCTACCGTTCAAAAATGCCACTTCTTGAATTGCCCCGGGAGGAATATCAGAACTGACTGGTAAGGGGGTGGCGGCTATAATCCCTAAAGCGCACATGGTAGAGTCGATCGCTGCTTTGTCGGCCAGAGTGCGATCGGCTGGTTCTTTCAGCAGCGCGTTTCTCAAAGGCTCGTTGGCAAACCTACCGTCAGGAAACACGTAATTTGCTTGCGTTTGTAAATCATTGGGGGTGGCGCCGACTAATAAGCCGTTTGCATCTGGAGTTAATTTTGCATCTTGTGTTCGATCGACCGGCGGGCCGTAGACTATCCCATTATTTGAGCCAATTTGAGCCCCCCTCGTCCCTAATTCGGGTGGGTTTAGGGTTGCGTTCTGACCGCTTACATCATCGGGAAGTCCAGCTAAATTTCTGGCTGTGGAAGCGTTGCTGGGGTCGTAATAGCTGCTGACACAGGCAAATGGCCGAACGCTAGTGAGATCTGGCTTGTTTGGTGCTACAGGTGGAACGTAGCCGCCGTCTTTTTTGTAGTGATAAACCGCTGTCGCCCGCATCCGTAAATCGCCCTTGGCATACTGAGGAGTCTTCGGATCGATCGCGGAACCCGTTGCTAATGACAGCTCTGGTGGTGGTGTTGATGGATAATCAACCCAACCCAACGTGCCACTATTAGAATTGTTGTTAAATACTTTAGACCCCTTCCCCAGAGGCGACATCGGCATTGTATCCGGCCACACCACAGGGTATTTCTCAATCGCAGTACCGGGGGTAGTAGGGTCGTCGTAAGTATCATTCGGGTTTGCTTCCCCGCCTTTGATATCACCAGTTGAAGCATCTATCCAAGTGGGAGGTGGCAAAAAAGAATTTTTGCGCTCGTAAACTCCTGCACTGGTGATCACCCGCAGACCGCCAACCCCATCCAGGGGATTTTTAGGTGTTTCCGCTGCTGCTCCTTCCCAGAAACCACCGCGGTCTGTCGCTCCTACGTCTGCCAGCTTTGTCACCTGGGGCGTTCTCGTGCGGGGAATGCCACTGGTGTCGGTAGGATTCCACTTGCCGGGAACTTCTTCTGGCGCGCTGGTAAATTCATTGTCATCGGTCTTCCATCTTTTCGCTGGTAAGTTGTTACCCGCAATCACCCGATCGCCCAGCAATTTTTCTTCAGTTAGCGGTGAGCCATCTTCTGTTGGTGGTGTTGTTTCTAACTTATGAGCTGCTAGTTGGGGCAAGACTTCGATACCGGTTGTACCATCAGCCGGCTCGATCCATGTCGGCAAAGCAGGTCGCAGTTGGTCTTGCGCTCCTGCAATCGGCGGGTCTGGTGTTGTTGGCGGCGGGTTTGCTGTTTCCGCAAAGGGAACTTTGCGGAGCATCTGTTTAAAATATTCTTCCAGCGCTTGGCTCCGGGTTTGCGTGTCTGGTTTATTTCGCACGGAAAATGGGTCTCCCGGCTGGGGGTTAGGTTCTCGCTCATTGTTGGGGGCTAACGGTGGCCCCATCTGTGCATTCACTAGCGAAGAGAGGCGATCGGAATAGGCTTTATTGTCGTAAAGTACCTCCAAGCTGGTCTGGGCAATAGTGGATTCAGAATCGTCGTTGCTAATAGTTTTTGCCGCCGTCAGCATGGCGGCGTTTCTGCCATTACCTGTAGGTAGTGATGAGGCTTGTTGGAAAAGATGCACGCTTACTGGATTAATTCCGGCGGTATTGCCTGCCCAGCCATTAACTACATTGCCTCCCACAACAATTTTGCTATTTTCTTGTTCGTAAAAACAAGAATCCGGGCTGCTAACTTGATACAGTCGTGTCCTATCTCCCCCATTTAAGTTGGTCACTAACAAATTACTGTTTGTGAATATCCGCCCGTTTAGATTGAACAGAGGCCCTGGCGATATATCCAAGTCGTCTTCATATACAACCGCGTTGTTTGCGAGGGGAATGCGGAGTTGGTCTTGCTGGTATTCCAGAGCCGCTGTGCTGGCAGATCCTTTGAAAGCTTCAGAAGGCTTGTCCAATACCAAGCCATTATCTATATCTTTCTGTGTAATCGGTACATTAACTGTCTCAACAAAAAAACTTTTTTTAAGTGGGCCGTCTATTCTGTACCAACCAGAGTCACCTACCAAAGTAGCGACAGTACCTCCACCCTGGACACATTCAGGATTGAGACCTTTCGCCGATGTCGGTGGGGTTCTGGCCTCCAACGACCTTCTGGCCCTTGTGAAGTTGCCTAAAGTTGCTTGTTCATCACTGCGCTTCGGACTGCGGAAGAATATGCCGTAAATAGTAAAAGTGTCAAATTTGCCATCACCGTTAGTATCTACGGGATATCTCCACGCAGTATTGATTAACTCATTTTCTGTGCCGTTATCAAGAATAGGAGGTTTGTTAGCGTCACTCGCGGGATTGACGCCGCCACCGTCGAGGTCTGCTTTAAGTATCAGCCGCTCCTCATCCCCAAAATTATAAAGATCCGTCGCAGCTCCGTCAGCATTTGCCATCCGCAAGTACAATTCTCGATCGGATGGAGTACCCGTCGGTCTTTGCGGATCTTCCCAAAGCATGAAATTTATTTTCGCTTTTGCCCGATCGAGCGCGGGAGTCGCGGCCGCCAGCACCTGCTGGTTCACGCGCACGTTACGCGCCGTATTGGCCCGATCGAACGATCGCAGCGTAATCGCCACAGTCAACAAAATCACTACCAGCAACACCATCGTCACCGTCGGCAGCACAAACCCCGCCACCGGCAGTCTCGCCCTCCGGCCCATAGCCATCAGGGTTTGCAGCATTGCTCTCATCAGCCGCTTAGCCCCGGATCTGGTAACACCAGCAATCCGCCGCAGCAGGGATACGATAACTTTGGATAATTTGCTCTTAAACATTGACGCCTTCCTGAATAATTTCAGAGATGGTATTGCTGGTAGTTACTGCTCGACAGTACAATCCCATCTTTATTGTTCCCATTTTCCACAACCTGCATATCAGCCTCTTGCACAAATTTAAATTTGTACCTTGGCTGAAAAATAAAACCCACAAACCCACAACCAAAATCGCCGCCGATAATATATTTCCGCGAAAGATTTGCCCCGCAGGGATTAGATATTCCTAACTCCACTCTAATCTAGTTAAATTGAAATGTCAGGGGTCAATCGATTTTAGATTTTAGATTTTAGATTTTAGATTGACTTGCGCGAGATAAATGCTCTTTCTTGAGGATTTTCGATTTTCGATTTTCGATTGACTTGCGCGAGATAAATGCGGGGGCTTGATACCACCTTTGAAATTCGTAGTCAGACTCAGAGTGAATGCGATCGCCCAAAAACAGCGATCGCGATCGTATCCCATGTATTTCCCAGCCCTTGTCTGGCCGGCTTTGTTGTTGTGTTCGCCTTGCTAGCGCTTTTCAACCACCGGAATCTACAATCACGATCGGCCCATCGAATCGTTATGCCTGTCAGCGCGATCGAATCTAAATTGGGCGATCGAATTGCCCTAATGCCCCCAAGTGCGATCGAATTGCCCTAATGCCCCCAAGTGCGATCGAATTGCCCTAATGCCCCCAAGTGCGATCGAATTGCCCTAATGCCCCCAAGCCCGCCGGGGGTTTAACTGGTTCCCAAGCTCTGCCTGGGAACCGATGTCCAGAGGCTCTGCCTCGGCTGCGACAATGGAGGCAGAGCCTCCGGATATGCGTTACCAGGCAGAGCCTGGTAACGAGTATAATCATTTAGGATTGCTATATATAAATACATCTTCAGTCCTTTTCAAAGGACTTGCGCTATGAGACGGGGGTTTTAACCCCCGGCGGACAATCGGTACAAATGCCAAATCCGAAACACTGTCAGTACAAGTGCCAAATAAACCTACCATCCCCACCCATGAAACAACCTTCCAAACCCCCCGACTTCATCATCATCGGCGCCCAAAAAGGCGGCACAACATCCCTGTACAATTACCTAATCCAACATCCCCAAATCGCCCCCGCCGCCCAAAAAGAAATCCATTACTTCGACTTCAACTTCGACAAAAGCCCAGACTGGTACTATGCCCAATTTCCCCAGCCCCAAACAAGCGAAAATCTACTAACCGGAGAAGCCAGCCCCTACTATATATGTCACCCCCAAGTTCCCCAGCGAATTTATGATTTATGTCCCAAAGTTAAAATAATCGCCCTGCTGAGAAACCCAGTAGAACGCGCAATTTCCCACTATTATTACTATATCAAAATAGGCTACGAATCCCTATCATTAGAAAGTGCGATCGCCGCCGAACCCGAAAGACTCAAAGGCGAAATAGAAAAACTCCAAACCGATCCAAACTACTACAGTTACGAACACCAACACCACAGTTATCTAACCCGCGGCATTTACGCCGATCAACTCCCAGCCTGGATAAAACTTTTTCCCAAATCACAACTTTTAATCCTCAAAAGCGAAGACTTATATACCAATCCCTTCGGCACATACAACAGCGTCTTAGAATTTCTAGAATTGCCGCCCCACCAACTACAAACCTACGAAAAATACAACGCCACCCAATATCCCCCCATCAGCCAGACAGTCTACGACCAATTAAGAGCATATTTTCGATCGCACAACCAAAGACTAGCCCAATTGTGCGATCGAGACTTCGGCTGGGACTAATCAATATAGCGGTTCTCAAGCGTGGTGAGGTATGGGGGCGAGTCCTGTTTGGCCAATGCCCAGTTTGGCCAATGCCCAGTTTGGCCAATGCCCAGTTTGGCCAATGAGCACCTCATGTTTTGGCAGTTGGCACAAGAAAGAAAAAATTTTTGCCTTCTTCCTTCTTCCCTCTTCCCTCTTCCTTCTTCCTTCTTCCCTCTTCCTTCATAGCCGATTTGCGGGCGTTGGTCTAAAATCAATACAGTCCCCTGCTGACTTGCTTTTAGCAAGATTTCAGCATACTTACCCTGAAACCTGATAATAATCCTTGTGCCAGACACTGCCCAGAACCGCCCAGAGCTGGATCTGAAGACCATATTTCCCTTCGAGCTAGATAACTTTCAGAGAGAGGCGATCGCCGCCCTCGATGCAGGTAAATCCGTTGTCGTGTGCGCTCCCACAGGCTCGGGGAAAACTTTAATCGGCGAATACGCCATCCATCAAGCACTCGACCGAGGGCGGCGCGTCTTCTACACCACTCCCCTCAAAGCACTCTCTAACCAAAAGCTGCGCGACTTCCGCAGTCAATTTGGAGACAACAACGTAGGTTTGCTCACCGGCGACATCTCCGTCAATCGAGATGCGCCGATTTTGGTGATGACTACCGAAATATTTCGGAATATGCTCTACGGTACGCCGATCGGAGAAGTCGGCACTTCCCTCACCGGAGTCGAAACCGTCGTGCTCGACGAGTGTCACTACATGAACGATCGCCAGCGTGGTACCGTCTGGGAAGAATCCATCATCTACTGTTCGAGCGAAATTCAACTGCTCGCCCTCTCAGCAACCGTTGCCAATAGCGACCAACTCACAGACTGGATTAACAAAGTCCACGGGCCCACAGAGCTCGTCTACTCAGACTTTCGGCCAGTACCCCTGCAATTCCACTTCGCCAACCAAAAAGGGATATTTCCCCTGCTAGACGACACCGGCAAAAGAGCGAATGCCCGGTTAGTCCCCAAAAAGAAGCAGCAAAAAGTAGAAAGAGGCAGCATCCCCACTCCGAGTTTGACCGATGTTTTGGCCCGGTTGGACGATCGAGATATGCTACCAGCAATTTACTTCATCTTCAGCCGTCGCGGGTGCGACCAAGCAGTCGCAGAAGTCGGCAACTTCTCCCTAGTTAACGAAGCCGAAACAGCCGAACTCAAACGCATCATTGACGATTTTTTACAGCGAAACCCAGAAGCAGAACGCTTCGGTCAAAAAGAAGCACTTTTAAAAGGCATCGCCGCCCACCACGCAGGCATTTTGCCCGCTTGGAAAGGTTTAGTAGAAGAACTTTTTGGCAGAGGTTTGATTAAAGTCGTATTTGCCACCGAAACCCTAGCAGCCGGGATAAATATGCCCGCCCGCACCACAGTTATTTCCACCCTGTCCAAGCGCACCGACAAGGGACAC
The DNA here is from genome assembly GCF_036705265.1 of Microcoleus sp. B4-C2. Taxonomy (NCBI): domain Bacteria; kingdom Bacillati; phylum Cyanobacteriota; class Cyanophyceae; order Oscillatoriales; family Microcoleaceae; genus Microcoleus; species Microcoleus sp. B4-C2. Next base: position 16,728 of record NZ_JAUBUB010000025.1, on the reverse strand, counting down.
CGACTGCTAAACGCTTCAGAATTCCTCCAAATGGCCGGTCGGGCGGGTCGGCGGGGCATGGACAAGCTGGGGCACGTGGTCGCAGTTCAGACGCGCTTTGAAGGCGCAAAAGAAGCCTCCTATTTGGCAACAGCCAAAGCCGACCCCCTCGCCAGTCAGTTTACGCCCAGCTACGGCATGGTGCTGAATTTGCTGCAAACTCACACTCTCGACGAAGCTCAAGAGTTGGTAGAGCGAAGTTTTGGTCAATACCTGTCTACCTTGTACTTGCAGCCCCAGCAATCAGAATTAGACCGACTGCAAACAGAATTAGCGGTGCTGGAACAGTCCCTAGCGGCCGGAGGAAATGTCTCCACCCTGGAAAAAAACCTCGCCCATTACGAAAAATTGCAGGGCAGACTCAAAGAAGACAAACGTTTGCTGAAAACTCTATTGCAGCAAGCTGAAGAAGCCAGATTTAAGGAAATGTCCGTAGCTGTGGCTTTTGCAGTGCTCGGCACGGTTCTGAGTCTCAAAGGCAAGCACGTTCCGACAGCCAAACGATCGCACACAACTCCTGTACCCGCCGTATTGGTTGCCAAAATCGCAGGTTCTGGCCAAGCACCAAATTTGGTGTGCTTGGGCAAAGATAACCGCTGGTATATCGTCGCCATTAGCGATGTCGCTAGCCTGCACGCCGAATTACCCCGCTTGAGCGTTGCAGATACCTTGAACCCGCCGTCGGAAATGCCCCTGAGACTCGGCCAGTGCCGCTTGGGAACTGAAGAAACTGCTTCGATTGCTGCATCGATCCCACAATTGCCCACACCAGAACCGAGCCCAGAGGCGATCGAGCAACAGCGGAAAATCGCAGCCCTAGAAGCTCAGCTAGAAATTCACCCGGTTCTAGAATGGGGCAATCCCGGTACTTTGCTCAAACGTCAGCGCCGCCGGGAAGAATTGAAAAAAGAAGTTCGCAAAAGCGAAGAAGACTTAGAAAAGCAGAGAGCTCGCTACTGGGAGGAATTTCTCAACTTAATCGACATCTTGCTGAATTTTGGCTGCTTGGAAAGAGTAGTTTCGGCAAATGTAAACCGAGATGACTCCTCCGGTAGGTTAGTACCCACAATCTTGGGTCAAGCTTGCGCCGCCATTCGCGGCGATAACGAACTGTGGCTGGGTTTGTCCCTGATGTCTGCCGAGTTTGACGAACTCGACCCCCACCACCTCGCTGCAGCTTGCGCGGCCTTAGTTACAGAAGTTTCCAGGCCCGACAGTTGGACTCACTACTCGCTGTCGCCAGAAGTTTTGGCACCTTTGGACAATCTGCAAAAAGGCTTGCGCCGCCGATTGTTTCAAGTGCAGCGCAAGCACGATTCTGCAATCCCGATTTGGCTGGAACGGGATTTAGTGACTTTGGTTGAACAGTGGGCTCTGGGTGTTGAATGGCTGGAACTGATTAGCCATACGAGTTTGGATGAAGGGGATGTGGTGCGGATTTTGCGCCGGACTTTGGATTTCTTGTCTCAGATTCCTCATGTTCCTCATGTTTCGGATTCTCTGCGGAGGAATGCTTGTCGGGCGATGCAGTTAATCGATAGATTCCCGGTGAATGAAGCTGCAACTTAGAAAAGTGTTGACAGTTGACAGTTGACAGTTGGCTGTTGACAGTTGGCTGTAAGCATTAGTGTCAAGTTAAGCCTGAAACCATGTCTAAATCAGGGTTGTAGCCGAGTCTAGATCCCCCTAAATCCCCCTTAAGAAGGGGAGTAGGGGTTGACTTTGAGCAGACTCCTGTCCCCCCCCTTAAGAAGGGGGACTTTGAGCAGACTCCTGTTCCCCCCTTATTAAGGGGGGTTAGGGGGGATCTAGACTTCGCTACAAACAAGAGAGACGATCGGTTTAACGTGTTTTTTGACACCAATGGGCTGTCAACAGTCCCGCATCTAAATTGTATTTTTGGTTTTTCAACCCAAATGCACCCAGATTTTAATCTAAAATCGTTTCCGGTGGCATCGGTATTGTTCAAATGTCCAAATATTCAAACAGTCAACTGTCAACAGTCATGAGGAATAGACCCAGATTTAAATCCCAAATCCCAAATCCCAAATCCCAAATCTAAAATCTAAAATCTAAAATCTAAAATCTAAAATCGCTCGATCGATCTTAATTGTTATTGAAATTTTCCGAAACGGTGCGCTGGGTAATTCTCATATTTATGATGCAACAAATCAAAAAGCCCGATCAAATGCCTGATGCCTTCTCCCAGGTTCAAAAAATTCGCTTTTTCACTTTCTTGCAAAGAGTCCTAATTGGCACTCTAGCGAGTACATTACTCAATCTCTTCATCCTCTTTCCCTCTCCGAGTTTCGCAGAAGTAGTTCTGGGCGTAGTTCGCAGTTCCGAGAATTCTCCCGACTGGGTAAAGATTACCACGCGCCTCTGGGAAAGTGGCATTGCTTACAAACCAATTAATCTCGAAGAAATCAAAAATTTGGGGGATTTAACAGGCGTTAACGTGCTGTTTTTGCCCAACATTGAAACTTTGAGTCCCGCACAAATTAAAGTTTTAGAAGCTTGGGCATCCCAGGGCGGCCGCTTGATTGCTTCGGGCCCCGTCGGCCGCAGTTCCCCAGCCTTGGTGCGCCAATCTTTGCGATCGCTCCTTGGGGCCTATTGGGCTTTTCCGTTAACCCAACCGGCGACTCCGCAACCGCGCAGCCGCTGTCGGGATCTGGCTTGCACTACTTCTAGCAATTGGGTGCCACCCGAACAAAAAAATGCCTCAGTCCAAGGCGGTGTCTTGATTCCGGCTGATGCAAACAGTCAAACTATTGCTACTTGGAAAGATAGTTCCGGTTCCTCCGCAGCCATCGCCACGGATCGCGCTACCTACCTCGGCTGGCGTTGGGGTAGCGACGGTTCGGCAAATGTAGATAAGGCTTGGCTCCAAGCCTCGATCGCCCGCTGGGGAGGCACAATCGCTTCTGGGCCCTCCGCGCCGCCCACTGCTGCCGCGACCCCACTGCCAACCCCCCCCTCCAGAGTCACTAGAAACAGCCCTAGTTTGCCGCGTACTACCCCGCTGAGCCGACTTTCTCCCTCTGGCTCGCTTCCCGATTCAGTACCTGCAACTTTTACAGACCCTTCGGATCAGTCGGCGCCGGCGGGTTTGGACGTGCAGCCCAATTCCAATAAGCCGATCGTCAGCATTGAAGCGTACTTGATGCGCCAAGAACTCACCAACCTCCTCGGCCGGTTTGAAAGCGCCCTGACAGCATCTAATTCAGCCAATACCGCCATCAATCTCAATGCTGCTACCTCCCCTCAACTGCTGGCTGCAGAACAGGGCGGAGGCGGCCCAGCAGCCAGTCGCCCCCCTGTTCTGCAAGCGATCAGGGGGCGGGCGATCGCCCAAGCGCGGCAGGTTTTGCAAACTTTCGACCAACTCCTGCAACAGCAAAACTACGCGGAGGCGAGAAAGCAGTGGGTGGAAGCGCGACAGTTGCTGTGGGAAAATTACCCGAAGGAAGGACAGCGGGTTGGGGCGGAAATTCGGGCGGTTTGGCTCGATCGCGGGACGATCGTCGCAGCACGATCGGAACAGGGTTTGGCTGCAGTGTTCGATCGACTCGCCGCCGCCGGTATCAATACTGTTTTCTTTGAAACATTGAATGCCGGATATACCATTTATCCCAGTCAAGTTGCACCGCAACAAAACCCCCTGACTGTTGGCTGGGACCCGCTGGCATCTGCTGTTAAATTAGCCCACGAGCGAGGCATGGAACTGCACGCTTGGGTCTGGGTTTTTGCCACAGGAAATAAGCGCCACAATACTTTAATTGGCAAGCCGAGTTCTTATCTAGGCCCGGTGCTTTCCGCTTATCCACAGTGGGCAAATCTTGACAATAAAGGACGCACGCAAAATCCTAACGACGGTAAATCTTATCTCGATCCGGCAAACCCGGAAGCGCGGAATTATTTGCTGCGAATTATCAGCGAAATTGCCAATAACTACAAAGTGGATGGGGTGCAATTAGACTATATTCGCTATCCTTTTCAAGATGATAATGCGAATTTTACTTACGGTTACGGTATTGCTGCGAGGCAGCAATTTAGGCAGTTGACTGGTGCAGACCCGGTGAATATTTCCCCCAGAAACGGCAGTTTGTGGCGGCAGTGGGTTGAGTTTAAAACTAATCAAATTAATAGTTTTGTAGCTGAAGTTTCTCAGCTTTTGCGGCAGAATTATCCGCGCACAATTCTGTCGGTTGCAGTGTTTCCGCACCCGGAAAGTCAGCGGATTTACAAAATTCAGCAAAATTGGGAAGTTTGGGCTCGTCAGGGCATTGTAGATTTGATTGTGCCGATGACTTATGCTTTGGATACGAACCGACTTCAACGCATCACTGAACCGTTGGTAAATGAACAAATTCTGGGTTCGGCTTTGATTTCTCCCTCGGTTAAGTTGTTGACTCTCCCGGAAGTTGTGGCGATCGACCAAATTCAAGCTTTGCGCGATTTGCCGACTGGGGGCTATGCTATTTTTGCTGTGGAAAGTATCAGCAGCGCGATGCAGGGGTTTTTTAACCGCACTCAAGGCCCGCCAGTGCGTTCTACTTCTGCTGCAGAGCCCATTCCTTACCGACAGCCGTTTGCAGCGGCGGCTTCGCGGTATACTGCTCTCAAGCAGGAATGGAGTTTTTTGTTAGCTAACAATGAGTTGCGGGTGTCGGAATCTGAACTGAAGGTTTTGCAAAGTCGAGCGGATGAATTGGCGCAAGCTTTGAGCAAGTTGGCGGCAAATCCTTCTAGAGAAAGTTTAGCAACTGCTAAAAGATTGTTGGGGAGTTTTCAATCTCAGTTTCAATCTTCGATGCGCTTGCATTCTGCGGAAAATAGCTATCAGGTACAAACTTGGCAGAATCGTTTGGAGAGTTTGGATATGCTTTTACGTTACGGCGAAAGGATGGAGTTGAATCGCAGGTAAATACAGATTTTTTGGGTGTTTGCTGCTCTGGATAGTGCGATCGTGCTAACATTTGGGCGATCGTACTCTAATTAAGTTAGTTCGCGATCCACGGGTAATCCTCACCTTGTTTTTTTCACAGTCATACTTCGTTCAATCCCGCAGATGCAGTAAAAAACCCGGTGGTTGAGCGAAGCCGAAACCCGCTGTCTTGGGTCGGAGTGCGATCGCGAACTGTAAGTTTGTAAGGAATGAGAATTAAATAACTTACAATGCGTCATGGTTCTTGTGGGATGGGCGTCCCGCCCGTCCATAAAGGGCGGGCGGGACGCCCAACCTCTACTCCCCACTTTCAAGAGTGTCAATTATTTAATTCGCGATCCTAAGTAGGTCATCACAAAATAACCATAGTATCTTATCAGGGAGGATTGAGCTAAGATCCACGATCACAGCGAGTAGATGAGTCCTCTCACCCGCCCGAACCATGTAATGTTTATTTGCACTCACATCTTGCACCATTCTCAAGAACGGGCTCTGGGGCCCGTTCCACAAAAGATAAATTTTCTTGTGGAACAGGCCGAAAAGCCTGTTCCTAAAAGGCTAATTGAGAATGGTGCCAGATATAAGTTTGCACCTACTTAGTGAGGACGGAAGTCCTCAAAACTCTTAAAGGTCCAGTTAAAACAATTTGACGATGAGTGATTAACCGGATTTTATATTCCTCGCTCGTCTCTCGACCCAAGATTTTAACATCTACTAATTTAAAATGCCCATTTTCACTACTTTTAGGATGAATATGTTTCCTAAACCCCTCAATCGTTTAGCTACAAAATTTATCGGCAAAGTTCCATTACAAACGGTGCTAGTGGTTCCTTTTTTAGTGCAAATTGTCGGCACGGTAGGAGTTGTAGGTTGGCTATCTTTCCAAAACGGTCAGCGGGCAGTCAACGATGTTGCTGCTCAGTTGCGGGGAGAAATTAGCGATCGCATCAAAGACCGCATGGAACATTATATGTCAACTCCCCACATTGTAAATTACCTGAACCTTCAAGGCATAAAACTGGGGCAATTGAACCTAGAAGAAAAGCAAAAACTAGAACATCATTTTCTAGAACAAATTCAATATTTTGATTCTATCAGCATCATTTACACAGGCAAAGAAAATGGAGAACACTCTGGAGCAATCCGCACTAAAGATGGGATTTTGATATCTGCTGCTGACAGCTCTACTGACAATAAATTAGCTCGATATACTGCGGACTCTCAGGGAAACCGCGTTCAATTAGTGCAAATTTCACCCGATATTTATGACCCGCGAACTCGCCCTTGGTACATAGCAGCGGCTGCGGCAAAAAAACCTATTTGGACTCCAATTTATACAGATTTTTTGACTAGGGAACTGGCAATTACTGCTGCTTTGCCTATCTACGACGACGCTGGCAAATTGTTAGGCGTAGCGGGCAGCGATTTGCTGTTTTCCCGAATCAAAGAATTTCTCGTTAGCCTCAAAATTGGCAAATCAGGACAAACTTTTGTCATGGAGCGATCGGGGATGTTAATTGCTACTTCTACGGCGAGTCCAGAATTCGTGGTGGAAGGTAAAGAAACAAGGCGCATTAAAGCTTCAGAAAGCGAAAATCCGGTAATTCGCCAAACTGCACAACATTTAGATAAATCCTACGATAGCTTAGCTAAAATCAATAATTCTCAACAACTTACTTTTGATGTTGATGGCCAGCGAAATTTTATTCAGGTAGCTCCTTTTAAAGACGATCGAGGGTTGGATTGGCTGATTGTCGTAGTTGTGCCAGAGTCTGACTTTATGGAGCAAATTAACCTCAACACGCGCACCACTTTTTTACTGTCGCTTGCAGCATTGATGGGGGCGACAATTCTGGGAATTCTTACTGCTAAATGGGTAATTCAGCCGATTTTAAGATTGAATGCTGCCGCGAAAGCTTTGGCGCGGAATGAATGGGATACAAAGCTCACTCTGAATCGCGAAGATGAACTCGGAGAACTTGCCACTGCTTTTAACAGCATGGCAGAGCAATTGCAGCATTCATTTACTTCTCTCTCGGAAAGCGAAAACCGAGTAAAACAATTTTTAAATGCAGTACCGCTAGGAATTTTTATTGCCGATCCCAACGGTCAACCTCACTACATTAATCCTACTGGAGAGCAATTGTTAGCTCAAGGAATTGTACCAGCCGATTCCGAAACTTTACGTCAATCCTACCGAGTTTATTTAGCTGGGACTCAGGAAATTTACCCGGCGGAACGCGACCCAATTTTAAATGCTTTGCAGGGTAAGAGTGTAACTGTTGATGACCTTGAAATCACCTCGACTGACAAAACTGTTCCCCTGCAAGTTTGGGGAACTCCTATTTATGACGCTCAAGGAAATGTTATCTACGGGATGTGCGCTTTTCAAGATATTACAGAACGCAAACTAGCGGAGAAAGTATTAAAGGAATACAACGACAATTTAGCAGTGCAAGTTGCCGAACGTACCGCCGATTTTGCCAAAGCACAAGAAAAGTTTTCTAAAGCTTTCCGTTTAAGCCCTAATGCGATTACCCTGACTAGAATCAGCGATGGTCGTCACATAGAAGCCAATGAAAGCTTTTGTCGGATGATGGGGTACAGTCACGAAGAAATAATTGGCAAAACTGCGGTAGAACTCAATTTCTGGGCGAGTTTGGGAGAGCGCGATCGCATGATTCAAATGTTGAAAAATAAGACGGCTCTTCACAATTATGAGCTGAGGTTTCGCAATAAAAATGGTACAGAAAGAACGGCACTACTGTCTATAGAAACCATCGATATTGAGGGAGAAGCTTGTTTTTTGTCGATTTCTAGCGATATTACCGAGCGCCAAAAAGCCGAAACTGCACTCCGGGAAGCAGAAGAAAAGTACCGCAATATTTATGAAAATGCTTTGAATGGAATTTTTCAAACTGCTATTGACGGGAAATACATCAGCGCTAACCCCGCTTTAGCTAACATCTACGGTTACGAATCGCCTGCAGAATTAATAGCAGTACAGCCGAATTTCAATAACCAGCTTTATGTGAAACCCAACCGCCGCGATGAATTTGCTGCGCTGATGAACGAGGACGGAATACTATCAAACTTTGAATCGGAAATTTACCGCAAAGATGGCAGCATAATCTGGATTTCGGAAAATTGTCGCGCTGTCTGCGATGAAGCAGGAAATCTGCTTTACTACGAAGGTTTTATTAAAGACATTACTGATAACAAACAAGCGGAAATCAAAATGCAGCAGGCGAAAGAAGCGGCCGAAGCAGCAAACAAAGCGAAGAGTACCTTTCTCGCCAATATGAGCCACGAATTGCGATCGCCCCTGAACGCGGTCATCGGTTTTGCTCAAGTCATGCTTCGCAGTAAAACTTTGTCTCAGGAAAATCAAGAAGATGTCGGAATTATCCTGCGGAGTGGCGAACATTTACTGACTTTAATTAACCAAGTTTTAGACTTATCAAAAATTGAAGCCGGACGCACTACTATTAATTCAAAAAGCTTCGATTTGTACCAATTAATCGACGATTTAGAAGATATGTTTGCTCTCAAAGCTGAGCAAAAAGGTTTGCAATTAATATTCGACAGGGATGCAGAAGTTCCCCATTACATTTGTACTGATGAAGTTAAATTGCGGCAAGTCTTAATTAATTTGCTCAATAATGCAATTAAATTTACTTCAGAAGGGGGAGTGTCGATGCAAGTCAAAGCAGGAAGGCGGAATATACATAAAAACAGCACTGACCAATTGCCCGGCCACTACTGGCTGCATTTTGAAGTTCAAGATACTGGTGCAGGCATTGCTGCTGAGGAAATCAATCAGTTATTTGAAGCATTCGTGCAGACGAAAACAGGTAAAGATTCTCAGGAAGGAACGGGTTTAGGTTTAGCTATTAGCCGCCAGTTCGTGCAATTAATGGGAGGTGAAATTACGGTTAGCAGCGAGATCGGAAATGGTGCATTATTTCAGTTTGATATCCAAGTTCATTTGGTTGAAGCTAGTGATATTGAAAGCAAAAAAACTCAACGTCGAGTTGTTGCCCTGGAACCAAATCAACCGAGTTATCGCTTGCTAATTGTGGACGACAAACCTTTGAACCGCCAACTGTTAGTAAAACTTCTCAGTCCACTCGGATTTGAGTTGAGAGAAGCGAATAATGGTAAAGAAGCGGTTGATATTTTTAGGGAGTGGGAACCGCATCTGATTTGGATGGACATGAGAATGCCTGTGATGGACGGCTATGAGGCAACGAAACAGATTAAAACTACAACTGGGGGGCAAGCAACGGCGATTGTGGCCCTAACTGCTAGCGTTTTGGAGGAAGAACGGGCGGTGATTCTTTCGGCGGGTTGCGATGATTTTATGCGGAAACCGTTCCGAGAGGAGGATATCTTTGTGGCAATGGGGAAACATTTAGGAGTACGCTATATTTATGAAGATCCAACTGCAGTAAGTGCCACAGGTGTAGAGGAGTCAAGTCAGGAGGTGCTGATACCGGAGGCTTTCGCCTCTCTTTCTCCAGATTGGATGGCCCAATTCAAGCAAAGTATTTTGAGTGTGGACATGGAGGCGATCGCCAGTTCGATCGCACAAATCGGCACTGTCAATCCCTCTCTTGCGGCCAAGCTTCAAGATTGCATTAATAATTTTGAATATGACAGAATTTTGAACATAATCGAACTCAGCGAGAAACAGTAAAGACCCGATGACTTTAACTATACCTAAAACCAATCGAGCTAATATTTTAGTAGTAGACGATACCCCAGAAAACCTGCGGCTGCTGGCAGGAATTTTGAGCGAAAAAGGCTATCAAGTTCGCCCCGTACCCAATGGCAAGCTAGCATTGTCTGCTGCTCAAAAAATACCTCCGGATTTAGTGCTGCTGGATATTATGATGCCGGAAATGGACGGCTATCAAGTTTGCCAGCAACTCAAAGCTTCTGAAATTACCAAAGACATTCCTGTTATTTTTATTAGTGCGATTAATGACGTGCTGGATAAAGTTAAAGCTTTTGCAGTTGGCGGAGTTGACTTTATTACTAAACCGTTTCAGGTTGAAGAAGTTTTAGCCCGGATAGAAACTCATTTAAAAATCTGTTCGCTGCAACAAACTTTGCAAGAAAAAAATCAAGATTTAGCAACGGCAATCCACCAACTGCAAGCCACCCAAGAGCATTTGATTCAATCGGAAAGAATGGCAGCCCTGGGACAACTGATTGCCGGCATTGCTCACGAAATCAATACCCCCTTGGGTATTATAGGTTCGTCTATTAATAATATAGCTAATTTTTCAGACGATTTTTTAGAGAAATTTCAGGAAATTTATCAAAAACTTTCTGACGAAAGCAAAGCTTATTTTTTAGCTTTAATGTACAGAGCAACCCATCAAGAAATTTTATTCACAAGTAGAGAAAAACGCAAGTTTAAGCAGCAGTTGACTGCGGACATGATGGCAGAATCTGTTGAAAACTCCGAGGAAATTGCGGATACTTTAGTTGACATGGAAATCTACGAAAATATAGAAGAGTTCTTGCCACTTTTCAAATCGCCGGATTGGGAAGTAGTTTTAAATAGTGCTTACCAGTTTGCGAGCTTTAAAAAAAGTATTAGCCTGATCCAAAGAGCCACAGCGAAGTCGGGAAAAGTAGTATTTGCCTTAAAAACCTACGCTCATTTTGATAGCAAACCAGAAAAAGTCCAGGCGAACTTACATGATGGCATTGAAACGGTGTTAACCCTTTATCAAAATCAACTAAAACACGGTATAGAAGTAGTGAAAAATTATGGAGATTTACCCGAAATTATGTGCTATCCCGATGACTTAAATCAAGTTTGGACGAATCTCGTTCATAATGCCCTGCAAGCAATGGATTATAAAGGTGTTTTGACGATTGAAACTGGGCAGCAAGGGGCGAATATTTTACTTAAGTTTACTGATAACGGCAAAGGTATTCCCTCAGAAGTTATTCCCAAAATTTTTCAGCCATTTTTTACGACAAAATCTGCGGGCGAAGGTAGCGGTTTGGGATTGGATATTGTGAGAAAAATTGTGGAAAAACACGAAGGCACAATTGCTGTTGATTCTGTACCGGGGCAGACAACTTTTACAGTCTCGCTGCCAATTTATTAAACAAAACTTACCTGTAGGAGCTGATTCCCTCTGACCGAAAACATCCAGGATGCCAGCCCCCGAATTCACCCGTCCAGAAATAAAAAACTTGTATCGGATAAAGGCGCGCCCGAATTTATCCGTGGGGTCAAGGCTTCAATTCTTTAATCTGCAATCTAAAATCTAAAATCGATTGACTCTCGTCGCTGTCTCGCTGAGAAATACAAGATTTATTACAATAAACCGGGTTAATCTTCGGAAGTCCTATTAAAATAAGATAGGGGACAGATATCCTGCTTCCTTGCCCGAAATCAATAATGTAAAAAAATGTAAAAGCAAGTCCTATCGATAAACCTAATAAAATTTAAGCAGAGAGGAAAAGATGAATAAGCCTGTAATTATTTGCGTTGACGATGAACCAGATATCTTGAATACTCTCAAGATGCAGCTCAAAAATGAATTTAAGAATGATTATTTTTATGAATTAGCTGAAAGTGGTGATGAAGCTTTAGATTTACTTGAGGAATTTCAAGAAAAAGCTCAGGTGATTGTGGTTGTTTCGGATTGGCTGATGCCGGGAATTAAAGGTGACGAACTTTTAATCAAAGTTCACCAAAAGTATCCTACAATTATTAAAGTGATGTTGACTGGACAGGCGGAGGTATCGGCTGTTCAGCGGGCAGTAGAAGAAGCAGATTTATACTGTTGTTTGTACAAACCCTGGCAAAGCAAAGACTTAATAGAAACTATAAAATCTGGGCTGGCTAAGTTATGAAAAAACCTGTGATTGTTTGTATTGATGATGAACCTGACGTTTTGAACAGTTTAAAGATTGAACTGAAAAAGGCGATCGGCGATCGGTGTATAATTGAAACCGCTGAAGGGGGGGCTGATGCTTTAGAGTTGCTGGCAGATTTGCGGGCAGATGAATACGAGATTGCTTTGGTGCTTTCCGATTATATCATGCCGGATATTAAAGGAGATGAACTGCTCAGAAAAATTCACGAAAGCTCGCCGGAGACGCTGACTATTATGCTAACTGGACAAGCTGATTTGGAAGCCCTGAGCAATGCTATCAAGTATGCTAAATTGTACCGTTATATTCCTAAACCTTGGCAAAATGAAGACTTAAAGTTAACGGTAGTAGAAGCAGTTCACAGTTATTTGCAAGATCAAAAGTTAACAGATGAAATTCATAAGCGCCAAGAAGTAAATGAGGAGTTAAAGCTAGCAAATGAGGCGCTGTCTGCGAGTGAAAGCCGCCTGAGTCAATTTTTAGAAGCTTTGCCAGTGGGGGTATCTGTTTATCATCCCGATGGCTCGATCGCCTATTTCAACCAGACAGCGCGGGATTTGCTGGGTGCAGACACTATCCCGGAAAGCACTGCGGAACAATTAGCTGCGACTTATCAACTGTATGTTGCCAATACTGATGAGCTTTATCCGCCGGATAATCTGCCAATTTTGCGTGCACTGAATGGAGAATCTGTCAAGGTTGACGATGTAGAAATCCGTCAAGATGGCAAAAGAATTGCGATCGAGATCAATACCACGCCGATTTTTGACGCTAGCGGAAATATTGTTTATGCGATCGCAGCTTTTCAAGATATTAGCGATCGCAAACAAGCGGAAAAAATACTAGCAGATTACCACCACACCTTAGAAGCCCAAATTGACGAACGTACAGAACAATTGCAACAAGCTGCATTAGCTGCTGAAGCAGCAAACAAAGCTAAAAGCACGTTTCTCGCCAATATGAGCCACGAGTTACGCACCCCTCTCAATTCTATACTCGGCTTTGCACAAATCATGGAACCCAGTCCGGATCTTACTGTCGAAAACCGAGAAAATATGAGAATTATTCGCCGTAGTGGCGAACACTTGCTTACCTTGATCAATGAAGTCTTAGACTTGTCAAAAATCGAAGCGGGGCGGATGACACTTAACCCGAAAAACTTCGACATCTACCGCTTGCTTGACGATTTGCAAGATATGTTTCAACTGCGGGTACATAATCAAGAATTGCAGTTGCATTTTCAGCGCGATGCTGACGTTCCTCAGTACGTGCGAACCGATGATATTAAACTGCGGCAAGTGTTGATTAATCTTCTGAGTAATGCGATTAAGTTTACCCAAACAGGCGAAATCATCTTAAGAGTTATCAAGTTAGAAAAATCGGGTTTTCTGGATTTACTGGATAGTTCTACAGCTTGCTTTGATACCACAAGAAGTATTCGGGAATTTTCGAGAACTAGCAGTGATTTTGCAAAGGTTGAATGGAGCGATGAGGCTGAGGGTTCAACTGTGCCTGGTTTTTTTCTTCTATTTGAAATTGAAGATACAGGAGTTGGCATTGCTCCTGAAGAATTGGGCAGCATTTTTAATGCTTTTGTGCAAACAGCTTCCGGTCAAAAAAATCAGAAAGGCACGGGTTTAGGATTGAAGATCAGTCGTCAATTTGTCCGCCTGATGGGAGGCGAAATTGTCGTAGAAAGTCAACTGGAACTCGGCACTACTTTTAAATTTGAAATTCCAGTGGGTGCAGTTGATGCTGCTGAGCTTCCAGATCCGGAACTTAACCGCGAAGTGAGTGGTTTGGAACCCAATCAACCGTGCTACCGGATTTTAATTGTGGACGATCGCGAAGACAACCGCCAACTTTTAGTCAAAATGCTTTCTCCTTTAGGTTTCGGGGTGGAAGAAGCCACCAACGGCCAGGAAGCAATAGAAATGTGGGAAAATTGGCATCCGCACTTAATTTTGATGGATGTGCGAATGCCAGTGATGGACGGCTACGAAGCTACTAAACAAATTAAGACTAGAATCAAGCAGAGAGAGCAAGAGGGGGAAATGAATATTTCCGATCCCGAATCCCCGATTCCGAAGATTATTGCTTTGACAGCTAGTACAATTGAAGGAAGGCAAGCGTTTGCTTTATTGGTCGGCTGCGACGATTTTATTAGCAAACCTTTCCGCAAAACCGATATATTTGATGCCATCACCAAACATTTGGGGGTGAGGTATCTCTACTCTAACTCAACGGACTTTATCTCAATAGGCGATCCAAATAATTTATCTGACTCGCTCTCTAATGCTGCGCTTGCTTATTTACCCATACTTCCCGCAGAATGGATAGACAACATGAAGCAGGTAATCCGCAGTGCTGATTTTGACTTAATTGTCAGGACAATCGACGAAATAAGGAGGCCTCATCCTGAATTGGCGGAAATCCTCCAGGGTCATCTCGATAATTTTGATTACCAGAAAATTCTCAATTTAATTGCCGAGGCGGAGGAATCAGATAATGCAGATGAAGGCGGAACAAACTGAAAACTATCAAGCGGATATTTTAGTAGTTGACGATACACCAGATAATCTGCGTTTGTTGATAAGAATTTTGCAAAAAAATGGCTATAAAGTTCGACCAGTTACTAATGGTTTTTCGGCGTTAGATGCTATTCAATCTAGCGCGCCAGATTTGATTTTACTCGATATTATGATGCCGGATATTGACGGGTACGAACTATGTAAAAAATTAAAATCCCAATCGCAATTTCGGGAAATTCCCATCATTTTTCTGAGCGCGCTAGAAGAAGGAATAAATAAAGCCAAAGCTTTTGAAGTGGGCGGCTCGGATTATATAACTAAACCTTTTCAGGTGAAAGAAGTATTGGCACGAGTCAGCAATCAACTTACTGTGCGTTCATTGCAAATGCAATTGCAAGAAAAAAATCAAAAATTGACCGATCAAAATATCCAGTTGCACCAGGAAATCGCTGAACGCCACCAGGTGGAAATGGAAACAAGATTGCTGCTGCAGGCCACACAAGCTATTAGCAAATCTGAAGATTTTGAGTCGGCTATAGATGTGATCTTAGGTTTAATTTGCAAAACTATTGAATGGAATCTGGGCGAAGCTTGGATTCCTTGCAGTGAGGGGTTTTTAAAATGCGCTACAGGTAGGTACGTCAGTGACTCCAGTTTTGCCCAATTCCAACAAACAAGTTGGGAGTTGATTTTTGCTCCCGGTGTGGGACTTCCGGGTAGGATTTGGCAGTCGCAGCAGTCTGAATGGATAGATGATGTTTCTACTGCACCGGAACAAGTTTTTTTAAGAGCTAAAATTGCGCTGAGTGTGGGATTGAAAGCGGCTTTTGGGGTGCCAATTTTGGCGGAAAATCAAGTGTTAGCTATTTTGATTTTTTATCGCGAGAAAGTTCTGAAATGTCAGCCGCGCTTGTTGGAATTAGTGAGCGCGGTTGCTACGCAGCTCGGTTCGTTGATTCAGCGCAAACAAGCTGAAGCAGCTCTGAAAGTGCAGCAAGAGCAAACAGAGAAATTGCTGCTGAATATTTTACCGAAACCTATTGCGGATCGTTTGCAAAAAGAGCAAAAGTTGATAGCGGAGCATTTTGATGAGGTGAGCGTCTTGTTTGCTGATTTGGTGGGTTTTACAGAGTTTTCGGCTCACAAAAGTCCGACGCAGTTGGTAGAAATTTTGAATGGGATTTTTTCGGAGTTCGATAGGTTGTCTGAATTGCACGGGTTGGAAAAGATTAAGACGATTGGGGATGCTTACATGGTGGTTGGGGGTTTGCCGACGCCGCGGGAGGATCACTCCTCGGCGATCGCACTTTTAGCTTTGGAGATGCAGGCAGCTTTGGGGAGGTTTAATGCCAAAATGGGAGAAAATTTTCAATTGAGGCTCGGAATTCACAGCGGTTCGGTGGTGGCTGGAATTATTGGGATTAGTAAATTTAGCTATGATTTGTGGGGGGATACTGTTAATGTTGCTTCACGCATGGAGTCGAACGGATTGCCTGGTAAAATTCAAGTGACGGAGGCGACTTACGAGCGTTTGAAAGAGCAGTTTGTTTTGGAAGAACGGGGTCATATCCCGATCAAAGGCAAAGGAAGGATGCTGACTTACTGGTTAATTGAAGAACAAAAGAAATCTTTTTAAGTTTATGATGTAAATTTCAATTAATATGAAAGGTAGACCGCATTTATACTTTCAGGAGGGCTAATCCTTTGCAAACAGTTGAAACAAAATCGCCGACAGCGTTGAAAAGAGTCCTAGTTATTTTAATATCACTGCTAGCAGTAGCGATACTGTCGATCGCTACTTTTATCGCTATACCCGGAGAAAAAACAATGTTTGCTGGAACTAGACCTGCCAATATCGGGATTCAGTCAGGAAAACTCGCAGCGTGCCCGAGTTCCCCCAACTGCGTCAGCAGCTTCAGTCAAGATGCCGAACACAAAATTGAACCTTTGGCATACACTTCGTCCCAGAGTGAAGCGATGGTAAAGCTCAAAGGGGCGATCGAGTCCTATGGAAAAACTAAAATTATCACGGCAACTGATAATTACCTGTATGCGGAGTTCACCAGTGCTTTGATGGGGTTTGTTGATGACGTTGAATTTTTGGTAGATGATGGAGCGAAAGTGATCCATGTGCGATCGGCTTCGCGTCTGGGACAGTCGGATTTGGGAGTTAACCGCAAACGGATTGAAACTATCAGAACTCAATTCAATCAACTCTGAACTTATACCAATTTAATATGAAGCTGCATAGAATAAAGCTTCAAGAATGAAAGTGTAAGAAGATAGTGAACTGATTTCTTC